>JABDQX010000200.1 GCA_013042035.1 Gammaproteobacteria bacterium | reverse complement strand
ATCACCATGAGGCAAATCAAAAATAGTTAACACACCATGTTAATAGAAATCCTCAGAGGCTCTCACATGGATTCCGGTGCTGAAACACCCAGGAACGCCAACCCGTTTTTCAAGACGTGCCGAGTCGCCATGGCAAGCGCCAGCCGTGCGTTACGGAGCGTTGCGTCATCCACCAGAAACGTATAGGCGTTGTAATAGGCATGGAAATCCGTAGCCAGCTCGCGAAGGAAGAACGCGAGTTGATGGGGCTCATAGGCAAGGGCCGCGCTTTCCACAACCTCGGGATAGCGGGACAGTGTGCGAAGCAGCTTGAGTTCCTGGGACTCGATTAAACGGTCAAGCCCTGACAGGGACGCCGTGGCATCCCAGTCCAGAGCACGCCCATCGAGCTTTTCCATGAGGCTGCAAACCCGCGCGTGGGCGTATTGAACGTAGTATACCGGGTTATCGGCGGTACGGGATTTGGCGAGATCTAAATCGAAATCAAGGTGTTGATCGCTTCTTCGCATGACATAGAAAAAACGCGCCGCGTCCGCCCCCACGTCCTTGCGTAACTCGCGCAGGGTAACGAAATCTCCACTGCGGGTGGACATCTGCACCAGCTCACCGCCACGGTAGAGATTGGCGAACTGAACCAGCAACACGATCGGGTTCGATGGCCCCTTGTCCGAACCATCCTGATAAAGTGCTTCCATTGCCGCTTTGACACGCGCGATATAGCCGTGGTGATCGGCACCCCAGATATCGATTATCCGGTCAAAGTTGCGCGCCTTTTTGTTTGCGTGATAGGCGATATCGGAGGCGAAATAGGTCGCAAGACCATTATCCCGAATCACCACCCGGTCTTTTTCATCGCCAAAATCGGTGGATCGAAACCACCAGGCGCCGTCTTTCTCGTAGAGATAACCGTTATTCCGCAGGCGCGCCAACACATCCTCCACAGCGCCCGAGTCCACCAGTGAGCGTTCGGAAAACCATTCCTCGAAAACGACGCCGAACTGTTCCAGATCACCGCGAATATCATCGAGCAACGCGCCAAGGCCAAGACCATGGACAAAATCGAAGCCCGATTCTCCCAGGACATTCTTCGCCCACGCGATGAGTGCGTCGAGGTATTTCTCCGAATAGGCCGCCGGATCTTTGTCTTCCGAGACCGTGGGGAAGCCGGCTTCCTGTGTCGGAGCCGCCCGATACTTCTCGCCATGCTCGCGATTGAGCGTTGCCGCGATGTCCCAGATATAATCGCCCTGATAGGCCTTGGCTGGAAACGAAACCGTCTCCCCACAAAGATCCAGATAACGCAGCCAAACGGAAAGGGCCAGGATGTCCATCTGACGGCCTGCATCGTTGACGTAGTATTCGCGATGCACATTGAATCCAATCGCCGTCAGCAATGCGGCCAGCGCCGCCCCATAGGCGGCCCCCCGGCCATGCCCCACATGCAAGGGCCCGGTGGGGTTGGCCGAAACATACTCGATTTGCACCCGTTGACCCGCGCCGATGCCGGAATTCCCGTAACTGTCCGGTGCAGCCAGGATTTGGCGTATCTGATCGCGAAAGGCGTCATCCCGGATGTGGAAATTGATAAACCCGGGGCCGGCGATCTCGACGCGTTCGATGAGATTGGAGGCCGGCAGATTGGCAACCACCTGCTCGGCGATCTCTCGGGGTTTGCGGCGCGCCGTTTTGGCGAGCGTAAGACAAACCGGGGTTGCGAAATCCCCATGATCGGGATTTCGGGTGCGCTCCAGGGGGATTTGAGAGGTATCGCCGGAATGCTCGGATAGATGGCCAGGGGACGGAAGTTCACCGTTTTCCCGCAGCGTGGATAGGGTTTGTTGTAATAGGTTTTGTAGGTATTTTTTCATACTTCGAACTTCATTCATGCCAACTGAAATTGAGAATATCTTTCCAACGGGACCGTCAACGCCTGTTCAGGTTTTTTGCCATGAAAATAAATGCGCTGGAATTCTTCCTCGATCTGTTCCAGTACTTTCCCGTCGAAGTATTGCTCTCCACAATATTCACACTGCTCACAAGGGACATCATCGACGATCAGGAATTGGTTATCGTGTTTGTAGATATATTGTATCTTCGTCTCCTTCGAATGCTTGTTCCCACAAAAACTGCATTTTGTGTTCATCTCTAGCCTCGTTCATAGGGGGTTATAAATTTGGGCGGCAGTGGAATATAGACGGTTACGATAACGGCTTTGTCTTTTCTTTCGCCACAGATGATGTGTATGGGTTTTCCTTCGCCGGTAAATCCGGCCACAAGACAGGACTCGCCTCTGCCTGTATCTTCATAGTATTCCAGGATAACGCCATTCAATAGGGCCTGTCTTATCTCGGAGATTCGAAGATTGTCATTCTGACGTTCCTGTTCGGCGTGTCCCGATAAATAATATGCGTCTCTTTTTATTCGGTCTTGTATCCATTCTATAGATAACATGGTAGTAACCGTTCAACTTCATTCATGCCGCCTGTTTTTCTATGGGAAGCCGATCCGTCACCAATTCCCTCAGATTCAGGATTTTACTCGCGTGGTCGATATCGATGCCGGTAATCTTGTCGTTTATATCGTAATCCACGACGACACCGTCGGATATCTCCCGGCTGTCGACACTGTCGGTGGCCGCCAGATCGATATACAGGGAGTCTGTTTCGGGATAGTAGCTCAGTCTCATTTTGTCGTTCACGTTTTGTTCGTTCATAACATATTCCTGCAAAGCCACTCAAAACCTTACCCGCCGGTACAGTGCATCGAAAGAAATCGTTACATCAACGGATTCGAGATGGAAGCTTTCTTCTTGATAGATCTCTGCCCGCCAGGCGTTTTTGCGGCGAAACAGCGTCGCCTGGGGATAGTTCTGATTGAGCAACAGGTACTCCTGTAAAGTCTCGATTTGAATATAGGCTTGGAATTTCTCAAAGCGCTCCTGGCGTTCGGTGGTATCGGACAGTACCTCGATAATCAGGCGGGGGGACTGTCGGTAATAAGTTTCATCATCATCCTTGCTACAACACACCATGACGTCCGGGTAGTAAAAACATTCGTGATTGGCTTGTTGTAGTCGTACCTTCATATCGGCGATAAATACCTCACACGCCTCCGGCAGGTGGGTATTCAGTAGACTGCCGGCATTGACGGTTATCAAATTGTGCCGGGCGCTGCCACCCGCCATGGCGTAGATCTCACCGTCGATGTACTCGTGGCGGATATGGCTGCCGGCCTCACCGGTCAGGTAGTCGTGTGCGCTGAGTGTGGTTAGTGCGTGCGCGGAATGCATAAATATCGCCACCTATCGATTTTCCATGTCGGATAATGGAAATGATGATTCGCCATAGGGCAACCACAGGGGGTTGCCCCTACTTTGTTGATGTGCAACGGTAAATCAGGTATCCATCGGGGCAGATCCGTGTGCCTGCCCTCTTCAGGGGCTCCCGCGCACAGCCTCTGAAACAAAAATCGATAGGCGGTGATGAGGCTGGCGTATTTCGAGAGGTGCTATCCACGCCGTATCTCGCCTGCTCTGCACCATAAAAACAGGTAATTCCCCGTTAAGCCTCGCCAGGGCATGAACAAGAAATTACACCATCTCCCCC
>JABDQX010000208.1 GCA_013042035.1 Gammaproteobacteria bacterium | reverse complement strand
GGCCCCCACCTCCAGGATATCGCCTTGGGGTAGATTGCCTTGGGCGAGTATCGATAATACCTGCTCTGTCTGATGGGCGAGACAGCGGGAAAACAGCGGCGAGGCTTCCGGGGCGGTAACGAAATCCCCCGCTTCACCGAACTTGGGGGCGTCGGACTGGTAGTAACCGAGTTCCGGCGTGTACAGCGCCAGCGCCATGAAGCGGTCGAAGGGGATGGCGTTGGAATCGGCCTCCGCTATCTCGGCGCGAATCAGCGTGGTGAGCGCGCGGCTTCTTTCCAGTGCCGCATCATCCGGCGCGAGGTTGGTTTCGTGCACGTTTTTCTTCGTCGGTAGAAATGTCAAATGTCACATGAAGTCACAAAGGCATTTTTCGCGTCTTCGTGCCTTCGTGCCTTCGTGTGAGTCTTTCTTGATTGCGGTGCGCTGTCTTACGATTTACCGGACAGACGCTCGATCAACCCACGCACTGCCTGCCCCCGGTGGCTAAGAGCATTTTTTACCGCCGACGGCAATTCCGCGGACGAGCAGCCATGGGTTGGCACATGGAACACGGGATCGTATCCGAAACCATTCTCGCCCCGTGGCGCCAACAGGATGCGGCCCTCCCAAGTGCCTTCGGCGATCACCGGCGTCGGATCCTCCCCGTGCGCCATGTACACCATCAAACATTTGAAGCGGGCGCCGCGCCCGGATTCCGGCACCCCGGAAAGGGCATCCAGAAGACGAACGAGGTTCTTCTCATCGCTGGCATCCTTGCCCGCGTAACGTGCCGAATAAATGCCCGGCGCGCCGCCCAAATGGTCCACCACGATGCCGGAATCATCGGCAATGGCAGGCAATCCCGATACCGACGCCGCATGACGAGCCTTGAGAATGGCGTTCTCCACGAAGGTCGTGCCGGTCTCGTCCACATCCTGGACCCCAAAATCCGACTGTGGGGCCAGGGTGATATCGAGCGGCGCGAGGAGATCATTCAATTCCCGGAGCTTACCCGGGTTGCTGCTGGCGAGTACGACTTTCTTCATGGAAAATTTTTCTCCCGAAGTAAATTTGTGTTTGTCTCATCAGAACATGATGCTAGGATATACAAAGAGTATATCCAATCGTGTACGGCCTCACTACTTGTTAGAGTTAGTTCAATGCGCGCCGTATTCCACAATCGGAGCAATCGTTATGCTTGGCACCACCCTATTTAAGAGCAACCGAAGTCAGGCAGTCCGCCTGCCGAAGGCCGTTGCCTTTCCCGAGTCGGTAAAAAAGGTCAACGTCATCGCCATCGGGAATCAACGCATCATTACCCCCGCTGGCGAATCCTGGGACGAATGGTTCAACGGACCGGGCGTTTCCGAGGATTTCATGTCCTCCCGGGAGCAACCCGCCGACCAAATCAGAGAACGCCTGTAATGTTGAGGTACATGCTCGACACCAACATCGTCATCTACACCATCAAAAATCGGCCCGAAGCGGTCCGTAAGGCATTCAATACCTACGAAGGACAGATGTGTATTTCCAGTGTTACCTGGGGAGAGCTCGTCTTCGGTGCCGAGCGATCTGACCAACCGCAACGGAACCTTGCCGATATCGAGGCCATGGCGGCGCGGCTTACCCTGGTGCCTTTTGATGCTCAAGCTGCCGCCCATTTCGGCCAGTTGCGGGCGCAATTATACCGGATCGGTCAGCCCATCGGCCCCTACGATATGATGATCGCCGGACACGCCAGAGCCCTGGGGCTGATTCTGGTGACCAATAACCTTCGTGAGTTCGAGCGCGTACCCGGATTGCAGGTGGAGAATTTTGTGGCGTCCAAATAAAAGAAAGGAAAGGTCGTCGAAATCAGCAGTGTAATAGTGGCCGTATGTGCTCTGTTTATCGCTGCTCACCAAACGGATCCAAAACATCCGGATTCCATCGGGGACACTTCTGCATATACGCAGATGCCACGAAGATATTTGGCAATTGAGTGCGGTTAAAGTGGCATTAAAAACAACGAATTGATCAAGCGGAAATTATGGAAAACATCTTCAGCGGAGCAGGCGCGACGGCGTCTGTTCCGCCGAACGCGATTATCGAGAAAGAACCTCCCGCTGCCCCGCCAGCAACCCCTCGATCCCCTGCTGGGCCAGCGCGATCATTTGTGTCAATTCCTCCATGCGAAAGGCGTGCCCTTCCGCCGTTCCCTGGATCTCCACAAAGCCACCGCTTTCATTCATGACCACATTCATATCCGTTTCCGCGTCGCTATCCTCCGCGTAATCCAAATCCAAAACCGGCACGCCCTTGTAGATGCCGACCGATATAGCCGCTATCTGCCCGTGAATCGGATCCCGCTTCAGGGATCTCTTCTTCTTGAGATGCCCTATCGCATCGGAAAGCGCCACATATCCCCCGGTAATCGCCGCCGTTCGCGTGCCGCCATCGGCCTGGATGACATCACAATCAATGGTGATGGTCCGCTCTCCAAGGGCTGCCATGTCCATCACGGCACGCAGTGACCGCCCGATCAATCGTTGAATCTCCAGGGTTCTGCCCCCCTGTTTGCCCGCTGCCGCCTCCCGACGCATGCGATCATCCGTGGCCCGGGGCAGCATCCCATATTCCGCCGTAACCCAGCCTTGCCCACGCCCTTTCAGAAATGGGGGAACCCGCTCCTCGACACTGGCGGTACAGATTACCTGAGTATCTCCCGTTTCCACGAGTACAGAACCCTCGGCATGTTTGGTAAAATGGCGGGTCAGCCGCAAGGGGCGTGTTTCATCGGTTGCTCTACCGCTGGGACGTATCATCGATTTACCTCATAAATTTAGGTGTAAAAACCATGAACTCAGCACAGCGCTTAAACGATGGATATCGTTTGAATTATCGTGTCAAGAACAATTGGCATCAGTCTGACAGGAACAGGCCGTCCGCGAAAACCCTGGAGGACAACGCGGGCGCTGTAGCTTATATCATTTGGCGCCTGTCCCTGGAAGGGGCAAAAAAACTTCACGGCGAGGGTTTTGAATACCTATCCGACAAAGAACGGGTGGGCGTCATCAACGAATTCGTCGCTTTCCTGCTCCAAGCCACTGATCGCCTGGCCTTCGAGCGCATGGAGGATGAGGATCGAGAGATCTTCATCAATGCCGCCGGTCGAAAACTCGCCGATCAGATTCAGGACAATCTGCTGGATATCGCCGGTCCCGGCAATTATCGCCCACCGTTCATCGGGATGCTCAATGAGCGCCTGGGCGACTATGCCATGCTCTCCTTCGATGACGGACAACCCGGTTACGATTTCCTGCGTTACTTCGGCGATCGGGTTCTGAAAACCATGCCCGACAACCAAACCAACCGTTGGGTCATCGATCAAGTCATGGATCTGGAAGGCCCGTTTGTCTTCAAGAAACTCAAAGAGAGCGTCCTGAATCTGCTCGGCGAGTGATTTTTGTCCTGTCACCCGTGGGGGCAGGTCCCATGCGCGCCAACTTAACCACCGTTTACGTTTTCCCACTCTGTGTCCTCTGTGTCCTCTGTGGTAGAAAAATTCTTAAAAAATAACCACAGAGATCACAGAGGAAGAAACAGATTTTTCCCGTTCCTACACCCAAACGTAAAGAACATTCTTTCTCTGTAATCCCTGTGTTTTTTGCGCCTTTTTACAACCGCTTAAGGCGCACAGTGCGAGAGGGGGCACAGAAAAACAACCAGTAAATTCAGCCAATCTTTATATCAATAGCGGTTAGGTTGGCGCCTATGGGGGCAGGTCCCTGCCCTGCCTTCGCTCTTGCCCTCGTGCCTGCCTTTGCTGTGAACGCGTCTTTATTATCCTCATGTTTTTGATAAAGTTAACGCAAAGGGTTAATTTTATCAAAAACTCGCTATACTATTGCTGCGCTATGGATATCAGGTTCAAAACGAAGAAACTGGAAAAAGAACTGGGGAGCACTAAAGGCAGAGCAAAACTGGGTGCTATACGGGCAAAATTGCTCATGCGGCGACTGGATCTACTCTTCAGCGCGGAAACGTTGGCTGACTTGTTACCTCCCTGCAGCGGACCGAGTCGATGTCACGAACTAACAGAAG
The DNA here is from genome assembly GCA_013042035.1 of Gammaproteobacteria bacterium. Lineage (GTDB taxonomy): Bacteria > Pseudomonadota > Gammaproteobacteria > HK1 > HK1 > JABDQX01. The sequence goes on along the minus strand of JABDQX010000208.1, from coordinate 5,053 downwards.
GAAAACGCGGCAAACAGAAGCCGCTATCCGTCGACTTGGATCACCCCTACCGTCTGATATTCGCGCCCGACCACGAACCGCTGCCGATACGCGATGAAGGCGGGCTTGATTGGTCAAAAGTCACGGCAATTACGATTCTCGGCGTGGAAGACACCCATGAGTAACACCTATCAACCCGATTTCGCCATCCATCCGGGAGAACATCTGGAAGAAGCGTTGGAATCGGGTGGCATGACCCAAACTGAACTGGCTGTTCGGCTGGGCGTTCATAAAAAAACCGTCAACGAGATTATCAGGGGCAAAGCCGCTATTACCTCCGAGATGGCGCTGCGCCTTGGTAAGGTATTCCACTATCCCGCCTATCTTTGGAACAACTTGCAACGCAACTACGATGAGACTCGGGCGCGCCTGGCGGAACAGGAACGCCTGCAATCTCACTTGGCATGGCTCAAGCAGCTACCGCTTGCTACCATGATCCAATTGGGCTGGATCGACAAACGCAAAGATAAAACGGCCCAACTGGAGACGGTTCTTAAGTTTTTTGGAATAGCCTCTCCGGACCAATGGCGGATCGTCTGGGAAACCCATCAGGTCGCCTACCACCAGTCACAACGCCTCGACTCTTCTGCCTTGGCCATTTCGGTCTGGCTGCGCCAGGGTGAAATCGAGGCGTGGCGTATTGCCTGTGCCCCCTACGACCGAAAAACCTTTCAGGCCGCTCTCAACGAGGCTCGAACCCTGAGCCTTGAACCCTATGAAACTTTTCAACCCAAGCTGGTGGAGATTTGCGCCCGGGCCGGCGTCGCCGTGGTCTTTATCCCGGAATTGCCCAACACCGGTGTTTTTGGGTGTACACGTTGGTTTGGCGGTAAGGCGCTTATACAGCTTAGCCTGCGCCACAAAAGCAATGACCAACTCTGGTTTACTTTTTTTCATGAGGCTGGGCACATTATCAAGCATGGTCGAACCGGGATTTTCATCGAGGGTAATGCGCTGGATGCGGAAAAAGAAGAAGAGGCCAACGTTTTTTCACGAGACAAGCTCATTCCTCCTGCCGCCTACCAGCGCTTTTTGAACGAATGGGACGGGCAGTCATTGACCGTCATTGAGGCATTTGCCAGTGAGATCGGGATTGCCCCCGGCATCGTCGTCGGTCGGTTGCAGAACGACAAACTATTGCCTAACTCCCACGGCAACAGGCTCAAGATCTTCTACGAGTGGAAAGCATGAAGGAGATGGGAACCGGATAGCGGGTGGTAAAAATCGAAAATGACCTGTTGTGTGGTGTGGTACAAAGATTTAAGCGTTCGATTTATACATTGAAACTCAAGGATCTGGCAAAGCCAAACGAGCTTTCGGACGATATGACGGCACTGCAAAATTGGCGGAAGGGTTACCAAAAGCGCCCAGTGGCAAAATAAAGAACCTGAACAATGATGACCCATCAATTCCTCCTCTCCCAGCTCGCGCTCGGCGAGGACAGCACTCGCCAGTTCAAGGCCGATGTGCGCAATGCCGAATCCCTTGCCTCGGAGATGGCGGCTTTTGCCAATACCAATGGCGGCGCCATCTTGATCGGCGCGGCGGATGATGGTTCGACGCCGGGGCTGTCGTCACGGGATGTGGCCCGCATCAACCAGCTCATCAGCAATGCCGCCAGTCAACTGGTGCGCAGCCCATTGGCCGTGCAAACCGAGAATATGGCGTTGAACAATGGCCGCATTGTGATTGTGTTGACCGTGCCAAAGGGAATCGATAAACCCTATTTCGACAAGAACGGGGTAATCTGGCTCAAGGCCGGGGCCGATAAGCGGCGGGTAAATTCCAAGGAAGCGTTACGCCGCCTGTTTCAGTTTTCGAACCAGTTTCACGCGGACGAACTGCCCACCAAGGCGGGCATCGATAAGCTGGACAAGCTGCGTTTCCGCGATTTTCTGCGGGATGTCTACAATCAGGCGTATCCGGATTCCCCCGCCGAGCTCACTCGGTTGTTGCAGAACATGAATCTGGTCACCGACGACGGCAGGCTCAATCTGGCCGGAGTGCTGATGTTCATCGAACGCCCGGAGTGGATCGTGCCGCAATTTGTACTCAAGGCGATCCGTTACCCCGGCAACAGGATACACGTCACCGAGTATGTGGATACCGAAGATTTTTCCGGGCCGCTGCCAAAAATTTTTGACGATGCACTCGGTTTTGTTATGCGCAATCTGCATAAAACGCAAGCCGGGCGCGGGGTGAATGCGCCGGGCACCCCGGAAATTGCACAAGATGTTTTCGAGGAACTGTTGGTCAACGCACTGGTGCACCGGGACTATCTGGTCAGCGCGCCAATCCGTCTGTTTATCTTCGACAACCGCATCGAGATCCTAAGCCCCGGCCACCTCCCCAACAACCTAACCGTGGAGAAGATCCGTACGGGCAACTCGAATATCCGCAACCCGATTCTGGTCTCCTACGTGGCCAAGGGATTACTGCCTTATCACGGGCTCGGTTCAGGCATCAAACGGGCGCTGGAACAATGGCCGAGCATCGACTTTATCGACGATCATGACGGCTGCCTGTTCACCACCACGGTTCACCGTAAACCAGCGGAGGAACTGGAATTGGTGAACGATTTATCAAAAAGTTCACCAAAAAGTTCACCAAAAACCAAGGAAAAACCGGAATCGGTAAATAATTTACCGGAAAGTTCACCAAAAAGTTCACCAATAGGTTCACCAAAAACCGAGGATTTGATTCTTGACCTGATACGTAGCGATCCTGCTATTACGGTGGAGCAGATGAGGACGGCTTTGGGCATAACAAAGCGGGCAGTGCTCAAGCAGATCGACAGGCTCAAGGCGCAGGATCGGCTTCGCCGGATTGGCCCTGCCAGGGGCGGCCACTGGGAGATTCCCGAATGATCGGCTTCGACGCGATGGATAACACACTGACACAAAAGAATCAGGTGCCTTCAAGAAACTGAAAGGAAGCGTCCTGAATCCGTTCGGCGAGCCAGCCACACCAGCACCAGCACCGGAATCCCCATGAGCGCCGTTATCACGAAAAAGGTGCTATAGCCGATGCTATCTACCATGGAACCGCTGTAGCCACCAAGGAATTTGGGTATCAATGTCATCAGGGAACTGAAGATGGCGTATTGAGAGGCCGTGAAGGAAATTTGCGTCAGACCCGACAGATAGGCCACGAAGGCCGCGACGGCAATACCCGCGCTCAGGTTGTCGGCCACGATAACCACCGTCAACATGCCGATGTCGGGTCCGGTTTGGGCCAGCAACACAAACAGCAGATTCGTGACCGCCGACAGCAACGCCCCGGTGAACAGAATGGGCATCACCCCGTAACGCTGGGCCAGCATCCCGCCAAGAAAGCCTCCCAGGATCGTCATGAGCAACCCGAAGCTCTTGGAGATATTGGCGATCTGATCCTTATCGAAACCCACATCCGCATAAAACACGTTGGCGATCACCGAGAGCAGGATATCGGATATCCGATACACCCCAATCAGGGCCAGTATCAGGAGCGCCGAGCGACCATAACGGCGGAAAAAATCCGCAATGGGATCGATATAGGTCTCCCGCACCATCTCCTGCCGGGCAATCCCCTGAATCACGGCGAGCCGCGCCGCGCCCAGGGCAAAACCGACCGCCAGGATAAGTTGCGCCGCCTTGCCGAGAAACCCGGTCAGAATCGAGGCGTCGGGCATCGCCAGAACCGGAAAGAAAACCGGTAGAAGATTGCCACTTCCCCAAAACACCGCCACGAAAGAGACCACGACCAACAAAAACAACGCCAAAAAGCGCAGATAATCCCGTGTATTGGCAAGATAAGCGCTGGGTTTGGTTTGTTGGTTCGGCTCCCGGATCACCAAGGTAGTGGCAATCCCTATTCCCATCAGCAGCGCCATGCAAAGATAGGCATCCCGCCAGGCTGCGTAACTGTACCCCTCACCCCCGAACCAGGCCGCGAGCTTCAGGGTTCCCGCTCCCGCGGCCAACATGCCGATGCGATAGCCGGCGATATACGTGGAGGCCATCAGGGCCTGCAAGGACTGATCCGCCGACTCGATGCGATAGGCATCCACCACGATATCCTGGGTGGCCCCCAGAAGGCCCAGCATCACCGCCGCGAGTGCCATGCCGGTCAGGGACTTCGACGGATCGGCCATGGCCATCCCCACGATGGCGGCAACAACCCCCAGTTGCGCCAGCAACAACCAACCACGCCGCCGCCCCAGGCGCCGGGTTAGCCAGGGCAACGGCAGTTTATCGATAAGCGGCGCCCAGACGAATTTGAACGAATAGCCCAGCGCCGCCCAACTGAAATAGGTCACCATGGTGCGATCGAGCGCTGCCTCGCGCAACCACAGCGACAGGGAAGAGAAGATCAGCAGCAGCGGCAAACCGCAGGAAAAGCCGAAAAAAAACATCGTCACCACCCGTGGGTGGCGGTAGCTTTTGAGGGTGGAGAGGAATCCGGGTCTGGGGATAGGGTTGGCGCTGTTGGAAGGCATTGTTTGGTCTTTTGGTAACGGGATCCTGAACAAAATGATTCAAGTTGTCAGGCTACCTGCCGGGAATCCTCAATCCGCTCATCCTGCGCAAAATCCAGTCCCTTCTGTATCACCGTGAAGGCCATGATGTCGAAAATGGCGCCTCTGTCGGTGTATTTGGGATCTCCGAGTTGTTCGTAGAGTTCCCGCAAGGCGTAGGCATTCTGAATGCCAACGTTAACCTGTCCCTTGAAAACGGTTTCCAGAAAGTTCGTATCGCTCTTGTGGCCGGCAACGGTTTGCCGAATGGATTCGCGGCGATTTTCTCTTCGGATACTTCCCTAATATGCAACGCCTCCTTCTCGCTGATGTCGAAGGTTTCCCTGATCTTCCTAATCATGTCCTGATGGTAAATAAAAATTTTTCATTCGGTTGCCCTGAGACGTGACCCCGCACGGTGAGGCCCGTGCGGATAATCGTCCATAATGGGCGGTGGTTCAGTTCCTGGCGCAGGGCCTTGAAAATCTCGTCACGGGCATCGTCTCCGTAATCCCGCGC
>JABDQX010000176.1 GCA_013042035.1 Gammaproteobacteria bacterium | reverse complement strand
GTGCATCTACTTTGGATCCAGAAGTAAAGCCTCAGTTGTCAACTGGAGGAAACGTTGCTGCAGCAGGGATAGTTGGTAAGAAGGTTGCGGAACGTGCAATTGCAGCAGGTATTACACGTGTTGGTTTTGATAGATCTGGATTTCGCTACCACGGGCGTATTAAGGCGCTGGCGGAAGCCGTTCGTGAAAACGGGCTTAAAGTGTAAAAGCAGGATGTCATTCTTCGTATAGATATTGTCTTCTTGGTGTTTTTGTCATGGATTAGACAAATAAGGTTTCTATAATTTTTCTGGAAGAAGCACACGTAGTTTGTGTTAACGGGATGCGCATCAATAGTAGCTCCGGAATAGCGAGTTAGGAATATGGCGAATTATCAAAGTGTGGAGAAAGAAAGCGATCTCTTAGAAAAATTGGTGGCTGTAAATCGTGTTGCAAAGGTTGTTAAAGGCGGAAGGCAATTTGGTTTTAGTGCGCTAACAGTGGTCGGTGATGGAAAAGGTAAGGTAGGTCTTGGGCGTGGAAAGGCACGGGAAGTTCCTGCTGCTATTCAGAAGGCCATGGAAAATGCGCGTCGTAGCATGGTTCAAGTATCGCTCAAAGGTGATACGCTTCAATATGCCATTACTGCTCGTCATGGTGCAGCCAAAGTTCATATGCAACCTGCTTCTGCGGGTACCGGAATAATTGCAGGCGGTCCAATGCGAGCGGTGTTTGAAGTGCTTGGTGTTCGCAATGTATTGGCTAAGTCTATTGGTTCATCCAATGCAATTAATGTGGTGCGCGCTACTATATTCGGATTATCCCGGATGTATGATTCGGAAGGAATCGCTGCGAAGCGGGGAAAAACGGTAGAAGAGATCTTGAGCTAATTAGTTATTATCGAAGATTTGGCAGGATGGACTTTTAAGCGGCTTTATATATTAAAGTATGTTAGCTTTCTTTCGATGAACTCTTCAGCTGGCTCTTAATTGGAGTTGGACTCAATGGGTATAAATCAATCCAAAGGGGTTTTGCGGGTTACATTAGTCCGGAGTAAGCACGGGCGGCTGCGTAAACACCAGGCTTGTCTGCGCGGTTTGGGGATACGTCGTATGCATAAACCTGTTATGGTAGAAGATACACCTTGTACGCGTGGGATGATTAATAAAGTGTCTTACATGCTCCAAGTTGAGGAAGCATGAATATGCGTTTGAACAGTTTACGGCCAGGCGAAGGAGCCAGGCATTCGCGAAAGCGTGTTGGTCGCGGTTCAGGTTCTGGGTTGGGTAAAACCTGTGGCCGCGGGCATAAAGGGCAGCGATCTCGATCAGGAGGTGGCACGATTATCGGCTTTGAAGGTGGCCAGATGCCGTTGCAACGGCGGCTTCCGAAATATGGCTTTTCTTCACGAAAGGCGTATCTTTCCGAGGAAGTTCGTCTTGGTGATTTAGATGCCTTATCAGTGGATGTGATCGATCTGGATGTTCTGCGATCAAAAAAGCTGGTGCATCCGCGAGTACGGCGAGTTAAGGTTATTTTGAAAGGAAGCGTATCCAAGCCGTTAGTAGTTCGGGGGTTGGTGTTGACCAAAGGTTCCCGCGCTGCACTTGAGGCAGTTGGGGGTCGAGTAGAGGAATAAGGATGGTAGGCAAAAAGCCTCTTACCGCGAATTCAAACCCCCTTGGAGGGGGGGCTTCCCTAGAACTCAAGCAACGATTGCTGTTTGTATTGGGGGCGATTATTGTTTTCCGGGTTGGCTCGTTTATCCCTGTGCCGGGAATCGATCCTGTTGCGTTGGAAGGATTTGTTAATGAACAGCGCGGCACCATTCTTGATATGTTCAACATGTTTTCCGGTGGGGCGCTTAGTCGGTTCTCAGTATTTGCTATCGGCATTATGCCCTACATATCGTCGGCCATTATTATGCAACTCCTTACTGTTGTTCATCCAAAGCTTGAACAACTAAAAAAAGAAGGAGAGTCTGGTCGCAGAAAGATTACCCAATATACCCGTTATGGCACTGTATTTCTGGCGACATTTCAAGCTTTGGGGGTAGCTATTGCCCTGGAAGGACAAAAGGCGAGTGGCCTTCCCGTCGTTATTGACCCAGGTTTTGCCTTTCGAATGACAGCTGTTATTACGTTGGTAACCGGAACAATGTTTTTGATGTGGTTGGGTGAGCAGGTCAGTGAACGGGGTGTGGGCAATGGGATTTCTCTAATTATTTTTGCCGGTATCGTAGCGGGTTTACCGTCTGCCATTGGTGGTACGCTGGAGTTATCGCGAACGGGTGAATTGCACATACTGATGCTGTTTCTTTTACTGGCAATTGCTCTTAGTGTCACGGCGTTTGTTGTGTTTGTAGAGCGAGGGCAGCGTCGCATTACTGTCAATTACGCAAAGCGTCAAGTGGGTCGTCGGCAATATGCCGGACAAAGCAGTCATTTACCACTTAAGCTTAATATGTCGGGAGTAATTCCACCTATCTTCGCTTCCAGTATCATTCTGTTCCCTGCAACCCTGGGAAGATGGTTTGGTAGCAGCGAAGGTCTTACTTGGTTATCCGATATCTCCAGTATGTTATCTCCAGGGCAGCCTTTATATGTTCTCTTCTATGCAGCTGCCATTATATTTTTCTGCTTTTTTTACACTGCGTTGGTTTTTAATCCACGGGAAACGGCGGATAACCTAAAGAAATCGGGTGCGTTTGTACCGGGAATTCGGCCTGGCGAACAAACGGCCCGCTATATTGATGGAGTTATGACGCGTCTTACCATGGCCGGTGCTTTGTATATAACTGCGGTATGTTTATTGCCAGAGTTTATGATTGTTAAATGGAATGTGCCGTTTTATTTTGGGGGTACCTCGTTGCTGATTATTGTGGTTGTCGTGATGGACTTTATGGCGCAGGTACAAGCGCATATGATGTCTCATCAGTACGAGGGCATGTTAAAAAAGGCCAATCTTAAAGGTTATGGTCGGACAGGTATGTTGCGATAACCTTGATTGCTCCGGCAGTTATGTGAGGAATGTGTTTATGAAAGTACGCGCATCAGTAAAAAGGCTTTGCCGTCACTGCAAAATTATTAGACGCAACGGCGTTGTACGAGTGATCTGCAAAGATGTTCGACATAAGCAGCGGCAAGGTTGAGGACTGACTTACATGGCTCGAATTGCAGGAATTAATATTCCCGATCGAAAACACGCATGGGTTTCACTGACTGCTATCTATGGAATTGGTCGCTCCAAAGCCTTTCATATCTGTTCCGTGTTAGGTCTCGATCCTCATGTTCCAATCAAGGACTTGTTGGAATCGGATTTGGAACGCTTGCGGGCAGAGGTGGCAAGGCATGCTGTCGAAGGGGATTTGCGACGCGAAGTATCCATGAATATAAAGCGTCTTATGGATCTTGGTTGTTATCGAGGATTACGTCATCGCCGCGGGCTTCCTGTGCGAGGGCAACGTACCCATACAAATGCGAGAACTCGGAAAGGACCGCGTAGGCCGATACGTAAATAGGAGGAATAACTGTTATGGCAAAAGGTACGTCGCGTCCGCGCAAAAAAGTAAAAAGGAATGTGTCCGATGGTATTGCCCATGTTCATGCGTCGTTTAACAATACGATCATTAATG
>JABDQX010000175.1 GCA_013042035.1 Gammaproteobacteria bacterium | reverse complement strand
TCTCGGCACCTATCAATTTCATTTCGGGTGTAATCAAGAGGGCAGACACGGAGGTTTTTGAAGAGGGCAGGCACAAGGATCTGCCCCTACAGGCAATGAATTTACCGTTGTGCATCAACAATGTAGGGGCAACCCCCATAGGCGCCAACTTGACGCCGTTTACGTTTTCCCACTTTGTGTCCTCTGTACTACTATCCGGCAGTTTCTTGTTTTTTTGAACATTTTTTACCATCCTTGGCCCTGGATCCCGTTCCCGCTTTCGCGAGAATGACGTATCCATGCCGGGATGACGGCAGCAGCAAAATCAAAAGCGGCCGAACTGAATAACGCCGCTTTCGTCATTCCGCCAGGGATTGGCGGAACCCAGTACCAGGGACGGCGACAAAACTTGCCCTTATGGCGAACCATTATTCCCCTCATCCAAGACGCGGAGTTCACGGAGATCCTACCGCCAGGGCACAAAAAACGTGCGCGAAAAACGAGAAGGCGATATAGTTTCTCCGTTATTCTTCATCAGCATCAAGCGTCTGTTTTGCCAAAAATTTAAATTACAGGCGTCGAAAGTACCCGATCCCAGTCCGAGGCCGTGAAAAATTTCGGCGCGGGCCGGGAGAAAAGGAACCGTGGAATGCGTATCACCATCAGCAATCTTTTATCCCGCCATGCCCGCTATCGGCCGCAACACACCGCGCTTATTTTCGATGATCGGCGCATCGACTTTGCGACACTGAACCGGAATGTGAATCGTCTGGCCAATGCCCTGCTCGATAAGGGCATCGGCAAGGGCGGGCATATCGCAACGGTATTGCCGAACTGCGTCGAGTTGCTGGAATTGTATTGGGCCGCATCCAAGACCGGCATTGTTGTTGTGCCGCTCAGCCCGTTGCTCAATGCCCCGGCGCTTGCCCGGTTGCTTAACGATTCCCAGTCCGAAATGGTATTCGCCGCCCGATCTTTCGCCGGGACTCTGGACGGCATCAAGCCGGATCTGCCGGATATCCCCGCCGATGCCTATATCCTGACGGATGTCGCGGAAAATACCGATATCCCGTCCGGATTCCAAAGCCATGCCGATTTCGTCGCCGGTGCCGTCGAGGGGGAATCGCCGCCCACCGATATCCAAATGGAGGATATCTTCAATATCTGTTACAGCAGTGGTACGACCGGGGATCCCAAGGGGATAGTGCATACCCATTTCGTCCGCGCCATGTACGCGGCCCTGTTTGCCGCCACCTGGCGCATGACGCCGGAGAGCGTGGTGCTGCACGCCGGCTCCATTGTGTTCAACGGCTCTTTCGTTACCCTGATGCCCGCCTGGGGCCAGGGCTGCACGTATGTCCTCATGCCCGCCTTCGATCCGGATACCTTTATCCGGGCCATCGCCCGGGAGAAGGTGACCCACATCATGCTGGTGCCCTCCCAGATCATCGCCCTGTTGAACCATCCTGATTTTACAGTGGGAAACGTTGGATCCCTGGAGATGCTCATGTCCCTGGGGGCACCCCTGTACCTGGAGCATAAACAAAGGCTCGATGAGTTATTGCCGGGACGATTCTACGAACTCTATGGCCTGACCGAAGGGTTCTGGACCATCCTGGATAAGACCGATTTCGCGAAAAAACCCAATTCGGTGGGCGTGCCGCCACCGTTTTTCGAGATGCGGATCGTGGACGATAACCGCAATGAACTACCGCCGGGAGAGGTGGGCGAGATTACCGGACGGGGACCGGCGCTCATGCAAGGCTATTACCGGCGCGAGGATCTGACTGAAAAGGCCCTTGTGGACGGCTGGCTCCACACCGGGGATATGGGTTATGTGGACGAGGACGGCTTTTTGTATCTGGTGGATCGCCAAAAGGACATGATTATCTCCGGTGGCGTTAACGTATTCCCCCGGGATATAGAAGAAGTGGTGGTACACCACCCGCTCGTCAAGGAAGTGGCGGTGTTCGGTGTGCCGGATGAGAAATGGGGCGAAGTCCCCGTGGCTGCGGTTATCCTGAAAGAATCCGGTTCGCTGGAACCTGCCGAACTTGCCCGGTGGATCAACGAGAACGTGGCGGCCAAATTTCAGCGGGTGCGGGAAGTGCTCTTGCTGGCGGATTTTCCGCGCAACGTGGCCGGCAAGACCCTGAAGCGGGTGATGCGGGATGATTTTGTATCGAGGAAATAAACATTGCGGCAAATCGTACTGGACACCGAAACCACGGGACTCTCTGTCTCCCAGGAACATCGCATCATCGAGATCGGGGCGACGGAGATCGTCAACCGCCGGTTGACCGACCGGCGCTTTCATGAGTATCTGCAACCGGATCGCGAGATCGACCGGGGTGCCCAGGAAGTCCACGGCATTACCGCGGCGTTTCTCCAGGACAAGCCCCGTTTCTCGGATATCGCCGGAGACTTTATCGCGTTTATCCGGGACGCCGAGTTGATCATCCATAATGCCCCGTTCGATGTCGGTTTTCTCGATTACGAACTCAGCCGTCTGGGCTCCGAATGGGGACGGCTGAAAGATTACAGCACCGTAACCGATACCCTGCCGCTGGCCAAATCCCGCCATCCCGGTCAGAAAAACAATCTCGATGCCCTGTGTAAACTCTATAATGTGGACAACAGCGGGCGCGATCTTCACGGAGCATTGCTCGATGCCGAGCTGCTCGCGGAGGTCTATCTGGCGATGACCGGCGGCCAGACCAGTCTCGCGCTGGAAATAGCCCCGATGCAAATGGCCGGTAGCTGGTTCGGTTCGGCAACAGCGGAAGGAAAACGCCCTCCCCTTCGCGTCATTCGCGCGACCCCCGAGGAACTCGCCGCGCACGCCGCAAGGCTAAAAGCCATCGATGAAGCCAGCGGTGGTCAGTGTGTCTGGAAGGGTGGATAAGGTCGAAGGCCGTATCCACCATCGTTCTAACCCTTTTTGCTCGATAAATAAACTAAATTGACAAGACGTATCATTTGCGGGATTGTGTACGGCATGTATTCAAAATTGACATTACGAGTGGATGACTCACTCATCCAACAGGCAAAGGACCACGCTGCTCGCAGAGGTAAGTCGGTGTCTCGGTTATTTGGTGAGTTCGTCAATGTGTAGAACGATGTCAAAGCCCGGTTGGATGTGGAGGTGGTTCAGCTTGGGTTGGAATTCGGACAGGCTGTGGCTTGATGGAACCATTCATTCGAATTGCTGATGGTGAACGGAGCTTTCGGGCGGTTTCCTGCACAGGCAGTAATAGAAATACGCGCTCTGATCACTGCGGCGGCTGCTTTTTTCTTTGAGTTTTCGAATCCGGATGTCCACAAAACCCGCCGAGAGCAACAGTGTGCGCAGTTCTTCCTCGGTAAAGTGATGGGTCGTGTACAGGATGCCGCCATCGACGGAACGGGAAAGGTAGGTGAAACGCTCGCCGGTCAACGCGAAATCGGCTTCATAAAGCCGCGCATACTCGGGATTGATATCTGCGGATACCCCGGATGCGGAGAGATAGAGGAGACCGTTGGGCCGAAGTAGTTCGTATGCATTGCGCAGCAGATTCTGCCTGTTATCGCGATCGCCGATGATGGAAATGACCAACTGGCACATCGCAGCGCAAAATGGCGCCTCGGCCAATCCCGGGGGAGGGAATATCGCGATGTTGCCCTCGCAAAATCGAATCCGGGCACCGGCCGTCGAGGCGGAAGATTCGAAAGAACGCCGAGCGCGGGAAATCGCCTGGGGGTTCAGATCCATACCTACCATGGAGAACCCGCATTTGAGAATGCGCTCGGTTATTTCACCCGTTCCGCAACCCAGATCGATGATAGACGGTGGCTTTTCTTGGCTGAAATCACGTTTCACGGCTTGCAGGAAAGCGTCCAGATAGGGCAGCTTCGTTTTGGTGGGGATTGCCTCCGGCTCGAAGGTCTTCCAATCGAGCAGGCTATCCCGTTGGCTTATGACCTGAGGATGATCACACTGGGGCATTATCACTGTCAGCAGGTGGCGGCACATGGAAAGCGTCGTCTTGAGCCCG
>JABDQX010000168.1 GCA_013042035.1 Gammaproteobacteria bacterium | reverse complement strand
AAAACCTCCGAGCGCGTAAAAACACAAAGCGAGCGCCAGCAGCAACAGCTAAAGGCGACTCAAGGCAACGCGGAAAAACTGGCCGAGCAAAACCAGACATTGCGAATAGAGGTAGCGGCGCTCAAAGAACGGGCCGCCCACGCCGAAACATTGAAGGCCCTGATCGAAAAATTACAAAGCGAGCTTGTCGATCTGGCCAGGGGCAAGGGAGCCGATCAAAAAGGCGGCAATGAAAAGGATATTGAACGCAGTGCCCCCAAACAGCAGCAGAACCCAAAACAGCCGGAAATAGCGCCAAGGGAAACGCCAAAAGCAACCCAGAAAACAGAAGAGGAAAAACCGGTGGCTCAAAAAAAAACCGAGCCTCAAACACCACTGAGGGGACTCTCTGCGCCGAGCGCTCCTCGGGAGACGGCGAAGCCGGAGATAGTCAAACCAGGGATAGTAAAGCCAGAGATAGTAAAGAAATAAATCCTTTCGATTGGCGACATTGGATGGTGTTGCGTTATTTCGATGCGACTTCCGGTCGTTGGCCCACACCCGCGAACTATATGCGAAATGCCGCTTTTCGATCCCTTGCGGTGATGAAAATCTACTCGGGTGCCTGTTTCAATGCCGAAAATCAGGCGCTCCGAGTGCTGTCCGAGATAGAGTTGGCGTGGCTGTCGGCATTTTTGCACAATTACCATCACTCCGTTGATAATTTTATGCCAGCTCTTCAAGCGAAGAAATACGGCTGAAAAATACCATCTCGGTGCATCAACTGCTTCCAACCATTGAGTGGCCTATTCAAGGCAGAACACCATAAGGCGCGCGTTATGAAGATTTTCCCCTTGTGTACAGGTATCGGAAAAATAAAGATCCTGGAAAATCCGATGCGCGAATCAAGGCCCAGCCCCTTTCGACCTTGGCGCGAAGCGCTAACATGTTCCACCGTTTCCCGCGACTCAATCCGGCACGGTCGGAACCGAAATACGCCACAAGGGTTCTTGAGCCGTTTTGTTCGGGATTTCCGCGCTAAAAGACGGCTAATCTCAATTACCTTTTTGATCCTGGCTCACGGCCCGGCGTTGGCCTTCGACGGCATTCTGGAAAAGCAGGTTTTCGAGATGCCGACCTACACCACCGTTGGTGGCAAGGTTCTCAATAAAGTTCGGGTCGGCTGGGAAAGCTACGGCAAGCTGAACAAGTCCGGAAATAATGCCATCCTCATCACCCACGCCTTCACCGGCACCAGTCACGCCGCCGGACGATACTCGACTGACGACAAGCGCCCCGGCTATTGGGATTCGATCATTGGTTCCGGCAAGGTAATAGACACCGATAAATATTTCGTGATTTCCTCGGATACCCTGGTAAATCTCAATGCCCATGACCCGAATGTGGCGACCACGGGCCCGGCCAGCATAAACCCCGCAACCCAAAAACCTTACGGCATGGATTTCCCCCTGGTTACCATCCGGGATTTCGTGAACGTCCAGAAAGCGCTCGTGGAAAGTTTGGGGATTACCTCATTGCAGGCAGTGATGGGCGCTTCCATGGGAGCACTGCAAGCAATCGAGTGGGCCAACGCCTACCCCGAGATGGCCAAACGGATCATTCCGGTTATTGGCGCAGGCGAAGTCAACGCTTTTTTAATCGCCCACCTCGACATCTGGACCGGCCCCATCCGGCTCGATCCGAAATGGAATGGTGGTGATTATTATGACGCCGAGCCACCCGTGGACGGGATCAGGGAAGCCATGAAGATGACAACGTTGTTTGCCAGACACTGGGAGTGGACCGATGAAACGTTCGGCCGCGCTTGGGCCGATAATGATAAAGACCCGGCAGCGGCGTTCGAGAATAAATACAAGATTCAGGTAGCGCTCGAAGACATCGCCAGGGAACGGTCCAAAAACGTGGATGCCAACCATTTTCTCTATCTTGCCAAGGCCTGCCAGAATTTCGTTGCTGGCCATGGTGCCTCGCTGGCAGAAGGGCTCGCGGCCATCGAATCTCCCGTGTTGTTAATCTACGCGGCGGACGATCTCCTCTTTTTTCCGGAACAAGTGCAGCAAACCAAAAGGCTCATTGAGGCGGATGGGACACCGGCCGAACATGTGGAGCTTACCGGCAAACTGGGACACGTGGACGGCATAGCCTCTATTGAGCAGGCTGCCGATGCTATCAGCGGTTTTTTGAGAAAGTAAAAGACCACCCCCTCCCTATTC
>JABDQX010000167.1 GCA_013042035.1 Gammaproteobacteria bacterium | reverse complement strand
GTGCCAAGAATACCCTTGGCGATATGGGTGGTCTTCGGTCCCGAGATGCGAACGACGCCGATGCCGCCACGGCCCGGTGGGGTCGCCGGCGCGGCGATGGTTAATCTGTTGTCAAGAGAATGCCGCACTCCAATGGTTCCGGTGGATATCCACTCGGCCGAGGGCAGGCACGGGGGCCTGCCCCTACTTTGTTATGTATTCGGCGCGATGATCTGTCTGGTGATGACCCATTGTTGGGCGATGGACAGGACATTGTTGACGAACCAGTACAGCACCAGTCCGGATGGGAAGAACAGGAACAAGAACGTAAAAACGAACGGCAGCGCCATCATGACCTTGGCCTGAATCGGATCCGGTGGGGTCGGATTGAGCTTTTGCTGCAGGAACATGGTTATACCCATGGAAACGGGCAGGATGAAGAATGGATCGTAGGTGGACAGATCACTTAACCAGAGAAAACCGGCATGACGAAGCTCGACACTTTCCAGGAGCACCCAATACAGGGCAATGAAAACGGGGATCTGAACGGCAATGGGTAGGCAACCGCTGACGGGATTGACCCCTTCCTCCTTGTACAACTCCATCAGGCGTTGATTCATTTTTACCTTGTCGTCCTTGTAGGTATCGCGGAGTTTTACCATCCGGGGTTGAAGTTTGCGCATCTTGGCCATGGAGCGGTAACTGGTGGCCGAGAGATGGAAAAACACGAGCTTGATGAGAAGCGTCAGGATAATGATCGCCACGCCCCAGTTTCCGAGCAAGGAATGGATCTTTTTCAGCAACCAGAATAACGGCTGACTGATAACCCACAACCAGCCGTAATCGACGGTGCGCGATAGGTTGGGCGCCACCGCCTCCATGCGATCCTGTATCTTGGGGCCGAGATAACCGCGCAGGCTGATGGTGTCATGTCCGCCTGGAGAGATGATCTTATCCGTGGAGACAGCGATGGTGTATAAGGTGCCGTCTTGGGTCGTGTAGTATTGGTTCATGGCGTCGGGATCCGGAACCCATGAACCGATGAAATAGTGCTGAATCATGGCGATCCAGCCGCCTTGCGAGGTGTGCTTGAGATCTTGCTTGGTCATGTCCGAGAAATCGACCTTTTGATAGAGATCCTCGGCGTTGGAGATCACGCCACCGGTATAGGTAGGCAGGCGGAAGATACTGTTTTGTCCGGCGGGTGGGTAGCGTGTGAGCTTGCCGTGCAGTCTGACCGCGACGGGTTCCTCCTTGGCGTTTTTGACTTCGTAGGAAAAATCCACCGCGTAGCTTTGCCTGTGAAAGGTCATCACCTTGGTCACGCTGATGCCATCTCCACTATCCCAGGGTAACCGTACTTCCAGAGTGTCCTCGCCTTCGGCAAGTCGATAGTCGTGTTGCTCCGGGCGAAACCGGGGTGGTTTGTGTAGCGTCTTGTCGCTGCCAAGCAGGGTTGCTTCGGCGGTGAAATAATGTCCCATCCTCTGGGAAAGGAGCGAGAAGGGTACCTCGGGTTGATCCTGTGAGTCGGGATAGGCGAGGAGGTTTAGCTGATAAATACCCGTTCCATTGGGATTGATGAACAGTTCGAAGACGTCCGTTTGGACGCGAATGGGGCGATTTTCTTCATCGGACGAGGCCATCGATTCGCCTGCCCTGTCGGTGCCCGGCAGCGTCGGGACCATTCGGTTGTCCACGGATGAATCGGTTCTGGGAGGAAGGGGAATATCGCGCCCTCCCTGGAATGGGGTAACCATGCCAGGTTGCGTCGTTTGGTTCGCATCGCCAGTTGCGTTGATGCTGGAAAACGCGGGGCCGTAATCTTCCTGCCAAGCTTGCCACAAGAGAAACAGCACAACCAATAGTGTAATGGCGAGGAATGTTCGGATCTGCTCTATGGCCAAGGTAGACTCCTGATAATCCCCGCCAGCCGCCTCCGGCAACTGCGGGAATTTACATATTTAGAACCTGAATGAATTACCCGTTCAAGGTATATGAACCACGCGCGCCTGAACCAGCCGATTCCGTGTGATCGCAATGGGCATGATCGGGGGGCGCATGATGGGATTGCAATGGCGCCGCTTTCGGTGGCGGAACGGGATCGTAACCACCGGGATGCCACGGGTGGCAGCGCAAGAGGCGACGAAGGCCAAGCCAAAGGCCGCGTACGCTGCCATGCTGTTCGACCGCTTCGATGGCATAGGCCGAGCAAGTCGGATAGAAACGGCAGCTTGGTGGGAGAAAGGGACTGACCGCGTATTGGTAGATTCGGATGAGGAACTTTACGATGCGTCGCATGGTTTTTTATCGCCGGAGATCTTCTGTGGTGTATTTTGGTTCCGGCTACGTCGGATTGGATTGCCCATCCTTTTCCAGTGGCGCTCAAGGGAACGGGAAAAATCGATCGATTCGATGTTTGCAATGGCTGACCGGCTGATGACAACCACATCCATACCCTGTAATTGCCGCCGGTGGGCGCGAAAGCTTTCACGGATGAGCCGCTTGATACGATTTCTCGAAACCGCGCGGGGTAGCCACCGTTTCGATATGGCCAGACCAAGGCGCGGGATATCACGCCCATTCGGCCTGCCGAGCACCGTTACCGCCGAATCCGTGGAACGATATGGGTCATCGAAAACCCGCGCATAATCACGCTTCCGGCGTAGCCGCAGGCAACATGGAAAGCCGTACCGCGCACGGCAACGGCCTTCGATTATGCTTTTGGTGAAAACCAAATATGCTACCGCCGGTTTTCAGTCAACAAACTTACGATAAGCAGCACCGCGCGGCAAACAGCCTTCGATGCGCGTGGCACGATTACCGTCGAACGCTGGCAAGATCAGGCGGTTAAACGCTTACGGCCCTTGGCGCGCCGCGCTTTGATGACGAGACGCCCCGCCTTTGTACTCATACGTGCCCGAAAGCCGTGGCGCCGCTTGCGTTTGATGTTGCTCGGTTGAAAGGTTCTTTTCACTTGGATTGCCGTCCGGTACGTTGAAATATCGATTAAGTAGTGCGAAAGAGCATACAACAAATTGTGCTGTTTCCACCACTTTTACGGAGGCGGCATAGTACTCAAAGGGTTGAATCCGTGTCAAATTTCCGCGCCTTGCCAGCCACGTTCGGGAACCCC
>JABDQX010000164.1 GCA_013042035.1 Gammaproteobacteria bacterium | reverse complement strand
GCAGATAGGTATCGCTCAGGGTGCCGCGTCCGGTGGGACTGCCTTCCAGATCGAAGCGCACCCGCTGGCCTGCATCGAGATGGATTCGGAACCAGTCCCGGTCCCCGTTGCTTTCGATGTTGCCGGTCGCGTTACCGCCCAAACTCAAACGACCCTGAGTTCCGGTATTCGCGCTGAAATCATCAGTGGGGGTTATGTCCGTAGCCGTCAGCCGGTAGCTTCCCGTCCGGCTGCTGTAGGCCCCAGCGGCAACGTAGTAGTACCCACTCGAAGAAGCGGTGAAATCCACTCGTGAGTTGACGCTTGTTCCACCATCATCGTTGGTAGTGCCGCTAAGTTGGCTACCGCTGCTGTTGTAGATGCCTCGCAGATAGGTATCGCTCAGGGTGCCGCGTCCGGTGGGACTGCCTTCCAGATCGAAGCGCACCCGCTGCCCCGCATTCAGATGGATTCGGAACCAGTCCCGATCACCACTGCTTCCGATGGTGCTGGTCGTGTAACTGTTCAGATTCAAGCGACCACTGGTATAACGATCCGATCTGATATCAGGCATGGTATTTCTCCGTGATTCGGTGGAGTATCGATGCGGGAATGATTTTGCCCGGCAAAATCATGTGCTGCCGTTTTTACGGCAAGGACTCTTTCTGTGCTTCGTTTTGATGCGGAAACCTTGTTTTTTGAATGGTTTCACAGGCTGGCAGTAGGATGGTACTGATATCCGGACAACAAATCATGAGCTTTCCCGTGACCAATCTGATCCGGATCATGACAGTATTGGTCGTAGCGATGTTGTTCCCTCCGGCATTGTTGGCCGACGATCTGCTGGATGTTTACCGGTTGGCTCTTGAAAACGACGCCGAATACGGCAGTGAATTGGCGGCCAACCGAGCGGCCCGGGAACTGACGCCTCAGGCCCGGGCTGCTCTATTGCCGACGATAAGATTGGACCTTTCCGCAGCAGAGAACGACCGGGATATACGCAAGGGCGGTTTGTACAAGCGAATGGGACAGACCGGTTTTACCAGCAAGGAGATGGCGCTCACCGTTACGCAACCGATTTACCGTAAGGATCTCAGGATTCGACTGGAGCAATCCAAGGGCCGGGTGGCGCGGGCCGATCTTATTCTAGCCCTTGCCCGTGAAAAACTGCTG
This sequence comes from Gammaproteobacteria bacterium, assembly GCA_013042035.1. Classification (GTDB taxonomy): domain Bacteria; phylum Pseudomonadota; class Gammaproteobacteria; order HK1; family HK1; genus JABDQX01. The sequence goes on along the minus strand of JABDQX010000164.1, from coordinate 3,125 downwards.
CTGCGAGTGGCCGAGCGCTATTTCAAGGTGTTGCGGGCCATGGATGAGCTGGCCTTCGCGGGAGCCGAGAAAGAAGCGACCGAGCAACAACTGCATCAGGCGCGGCGGCGACTCGACATCGGGCTTGTCGACATGACCGATGTCCAGGAGGCCAAGGCGAGATATGATCTTGCCGTGGCCCGGGAGGTCGAGGCCGGGCGTCGACTCGGTAACGCCTATAAGGCCCTGTGGGAAGTCACGGGGAAGCATTCGCCGGAACTCGATCCGTTGGCCGAGGATATTCCACTGGTCTTTCCGGAACCCAACGATATCACCCGGTGGACGGAAATCGCTCTCGCGCAAAATCTCGAGATCGCGATAGCCCGCCAGGTCACGGCGATTGCCATGGACGAGATCGAACGTGTCGGCGCAGGCCATTTGCCGACGCTGGATCTGGTGGGAACCCATAGTCGGTTGTCCGCCAGCAAGGACCAATATGGCGCAACCGATACCAGGACATCCAGCATCGGATTTGAGCTCAACATTCCCCTCTATCAGGGTGGTCTTGTCCTGTCACAAACCCGTGAGGCTGTCCATCTCCATAGTCAATCGCTGGATGATCTGGCCAGAGCCGATCGTAGTGTTCAGCGTAAAACCTACGATGCATTCTGGGGCGTTGTGTCCGGGATCTCCAGCGTGAATGCGCGAAAGCAGGCATTGCAGTCGGCGAAGGCCGCATTGAACGCCGTCAAGAAAGGATTCGAGGTAGGGATTCGGGATGCCGTGGATATATTGGATTCCCAACGCGAGGTGTTCCGGGCAAAGCGAGATTACGCGGACGCGCGGCATGAGTACATCATATATGTTTTATCTCTCAAACAAATAAGCGGCACGTTGTCCGAAGAAGATCTTGCTGTCGTTAACGGGTGGCTTGAATATCGGGCGCCGACCGAATCATCCCGCTCCCTGGCCTCGCGAGAAGGTGATATTCCCGATGGATATCGTCATCCTAACTCGCAAAATGGTACTGTACTGGAAAAGCCTATCCTGGCCACTGAAACGGATAGACGCTCCCACGGCAGTCCATGGGTAAGCCATGCCTTGGTCCGCGCCGAGCGCAAGGAGGCGATTGCTGGGGAAGATGGTGTCGTGGCGGACCACCCATGGAAAAAACTCGTTCATTTGCACCAGCGTCCTTTGCCTTGCTTAACGGATTCGACGTTATCCCGCCCCTTACCTTTGACTTTTTACTCGAGGCTTAACGAAACATGCAAATCGCAACAACCGGCATTGCCCTCCCGGAAGGCAAGCACAAGTACGAAGACCCCATCGTCTCCGCCTTGGCGGAGAAGTTTTTACCGAAAAAGGTAACCCCGTACTATGTGGCGTTTGTGCCCGATGACTATGAATCGGCCGATATCATCGTCATCGCACGGGATCGGCTTCTCGATCTTTTAATCTATGACATCGAGAAAGTGGAGACCCGCCGGGATCGGGCCACCGACCCGGAAGAGCGTACCTTGCTCGAGCGCGTGCTGGCCGATCTCGAACAGGAAATCCCGGCGTGCGCGCAGTCGTTCGAAGAGTCCGAAAAGACGATCATGCGCGGCCTGTCCCCGCTGAGCCTTAAGCCGACATTGGTGATCGACGCGGACCGGACAACCGAACCGGACCCCAACACAATTATCCCCCAGGCCATGGCGGCGGCCAATATCATGTTTTTTTACACGGCAGGCAAACAAGAGGTGCGTCCCTGGCTTGTGAACCGTGGAACAAGCGCCCAGGGCTGCGCCGGCAAGATTCATTCGGATCTCGCCCAGGGTTTCGTTAAGGCGGAAATCGTTCCGGCAAATGATCTGCTGCAGTGCCACAGTATGCACGACGCCCGTCAGCGTGGACTGACCCGCCTCGTGGACCGCGATTTCATCATTCCCGAGGAGATCGTTCTGGAGATCCGGTTCAATATCTAGCGCCATCTCTCTCAATAACTGAAGTTGGTAATCAAATCATACATCGGCCCCAAAACCGAGATCATCACCCAGCCCAATAGAATACCCAATACAACCGTCATGACAGGCTCGATGAGGGTCTGCAATCGCTGGATCGATTCGCGCACGTCCCTGTCATAAAAATAACTGACGTTTTTGAGGGCGGTATCCAGGGCACCGGTATTTTCGCCGACCCGAAGCATCCGGATCACCAGTGGCGGGAAGAGCCCGGCGGATTCGAATCCGGCGCTGATGCCGGTGCCATCGGCGATGTGGCGCGCCGCGCGCCGGGTGGCCTCTTCGATGGCCCGGTTCCCCACCAAACCCTCGCTGATTCGAATGCACTCCAGAACACTGATGCCGGCGGCATACAGCAGCGCGAAGTAGTTGGCGAACCGGGACAAGATGATCTTTTTCCGGATCGGTCCGATCACCCAAATCTTGAGCGCAAGGGCATCCATCCGGGCGCGGGCGATGGGGCTGACGGCCACCAGAAGCCTCACGGCGATGAACACCGCGACAGGACCTGCCAGGATGAGATGCCACCAGGTAACGAAAAAATCCGATACGGCGATCAGGAACCGGGTATGGGCCGGGAGGGTTTGGCCCATCATGGCAAAGAATGAGACCAGCTTCGGCACCAGATACATCATCAGGAAAAAGGCAATGGAGATCACCACGGCGCCCACGATGGCCGGATACAAGAATAGTTTTTTGACCTGGGCGGCGGTTTCATCGATCCATTTCAGGTTCGCGATGATATTGCCGAGAACTTCCCCCAGCCGCCCACTGGATTCCCCGGCGCGGATGGGGGCAACGAATAGTTTGTCGAAAATACGCGGAAATTCTTCCATGGCCGCGGACAGGGTCTTGCCTCCCTCGATGGATTCGATCAACATGGCGATCACCTGACGCAATCCCGGATTTTCCACGGAGTCGCGCAGATCGGCCAATCCCTCCAGCAACGGCACGCCGGCATTGGTCAGTTGCTCCAGATGAAAGCAGAATGAGATGAGTTCCCCGCGTCCTATTTTCCGGATTCGGCGTATTTTTGGGTTTACTTCTTTTGATTTGATGAGATCGAGGCCCATGCGCCCAAGACGAAGCTCGAGATCCATGATGCCACCGGCTTCCATTTGTCCGGTGTGGGCCTTACCC
>JABDQX010000203.1 GCA_013042035.1 Gammaproteobacteria bacterium | reverse complement strand
TGGCGCAAAAAATGAGGGAGCTTACCCGTAATGTCCGGGCAGTCTTCGATTACCTGAGAATGTCGGAAAATTCTTGTTCAACTGCTCAAGCATAAGCGTCAATCACGGTAGAACAAATTCACCCTGCCCCATCCCAATGCAAACTAGCAAAATAACACAGTATTTACGTGGCATTATCCCTATCTTCGCGCTTGCCTTGTTGCTCATCGTCTCTCTTAGCTTCATGAGTACCGCAATCCGGGAGCCGAGCCGATTCGGGGGGGCCTTTGTTGTATTGGGCACCATCAATGCCATTGCACTGGTATCACTTGGCATGTTGATCGGATGGAACCTGTTGCAGCTAGTTCGTCAAGTCAGAAGCCATGTTCCTGGTGCACATCTCACCATGCGCATGGTGGCCATGTTCGTTTTGCTGTCGGTAACCCCGGTATTGGTGGTCTATTATTTTTCCCTGACATTTCTCCACCGTGGTATCGATAGCTGGTTCGAGGTACGGATCGAGGAGGCTCTGGAGGCGTCCTTGGCGCTTAGCCGTTCGGCACTGGACATGCGCAAGGGCGAGGTTCTGAAGCAAACCAGATCGATTGCCGATAATCTCAGTGATGTTCCGACACAACTCATTGAGCACCGGTTGGAGGATGCCCGCAGGTTAAGTGGTGCGTCCGAGCTTACGGTGCTGACGTCCCAAGGCCAGTTTCTGGCCTCAAGCAGTATAGATCACACATCCATTATGCCGCACCACCCGGAAAAGAGTGCTTTACTACAGGTGCGCCGAACCGGGCTTTATATCAGTCTCGATCCGATTGCCGGGGAAGGATTGCATATACGGGTTATGGTGAGTTTCTCCGACACTCAGTTGAGCGCGGAGCCTCGCCTGCTCCAGGCGTTGTTCCCACTCACCCAACGGGTGAATGATTTGACCGATAGTGTACAGGCGGCCTATACAAGTTATGGAGATCGCGCATCATCACGCCAGGAGCTTAAGGGCAATTTCACTCTTACCCTGTCACTGGTACTGCTACTTACGCTGTTTTCCGCTATTTGGGCTGCTTTCTTTTCCGCGCGCCGCGCGGTATCTCCTTTACGTGATCTGGTAAACGGTACCCAAGCCGTCGCCCGGGGTGACTATGAAACTCGGCTCCCACCATCCGGAAGCGGTGAGATCGCGGCCCTGGTAAGCTCATTCAACGACATGACGGATAAATTGGCACGCGCCCGAGATGATGCATGGTACAGCCAGCAGCAGGTAGAAGAACAACGCAGGTACTTGGAAGCCGTGCTTGCCCGATTATCCTCGGGCGTGATTACCTTGGATCATGAACGATGCGTATTCAAAGTCAACAAAGCGGCTCACCAGATCCTGGGAATCGATCTCAACGAGGCCCTAGTTGGCAATACATTGACCCTGTTCAGCGAGATTTACCCGCACCTCGGCCCCTTTGCTGAAGTGCTTTCCATTCAGTTGGGTACAGGGGAGGATTGGCGTCAGGAAATCAACCTGTTCGGCGCGAACGGTCGTCAGGTTCTGCTGTGCCGCGGGACACCGTTGGTATTGCATGCCACGGGTTCCCATGCTGGGGATCGTGATCAAGGTGGTTATTTAGTGGAAGGGCAATCATCTGCATATACCCAGGGCAGGAGAGCCGAATATCAGGATAATCCGTTTCCTGGTTACGTTATTGTGTTCGATGACATCACGGCGCTGATCCAGGCGCAGCGCAATGCGGCCTGGAGTGAAGTAGCAAGGCGGCTTGCCCATGAGATCAAAAACCCGCTTACCCCTATTCAGCTTTCTGCTGAACGGTTGCGACACAAATACCTGGACAAGATGCCCCCTGATCAAGCAAAAACCTTGGACAACCTGACTCGTACCATTGTCCAACAGGTCGAGTCGATGAAAACCATGGCAAATGCATTCTCCGACTATGCCCGCCCGCCGCAAATGCGACCTCGGCTTTTAAATATCAACGACTTGATTCAGGACACCCTTGAGCTCTATCGAGGCAATGGATCCAATGGTGCCATTGAGACTCGGTTCGAGCCTGGGCTTTCAAAATTACATGCCGATCCGGACAGGTTGTGTCAAGTTGTACACAACCTGACAAAGAATGCACTAGAGGCAAATCAAACGTCGGAAGGGATGGCCCTCATCGTGGAGACTCGCCATGCGGGGGATTCTACATATCCTTATATCGAGGTTATATTTCGGGATCATGGTAGCGGTTTCCCGCCGGAACTCATTGAGCACGTATTCGATCCTTACATGACAACAAAACCCAAGGGAACGGGTCTCGGACTAGCTATCGTAAAGAAGATTGTGGAAGAGCATGGAGGGGGCATTCGGGCCGAGAATAATCCCGATATTGGGGCCAGCATCGTTATGCGTTTTCCGGTAATAACGAATCCGGTTTGACAGGTAATATTCTGATTCGCCTGAAGTGACGCGACTTTTGGCGTTTGTTTTAGCGCTTAGAAAAATGTTGAAAAAATGACCCAAAACCCCCTCGTGGAGTATTTTAGTTCTGGCTGTGCCGTGTGTCGGGTTGGAATTGGCGGGTTGCCCCACTGCCGTGTAAGCAGCGGAGCACGTTCGAGTAGCGCATCGATCCAAGCGCGCTTGTAATGGTTACTCGCTTTTGGCCTTGGCCGGTGCCGCCGGTGCTGCTACTGGTGGGTAATAACCCCGAGGATTATAACCGTAGCCACCGTAGCCATAACCCGGATAACCGTAGCCACCATAGCCACCACGATAGCCCCCATGGCTGTAGCCGCCATATCCCCAGGGACCTCCTCCCCC
>JABDQX010000162.1 GCA_013042035.1 Gammaproteobacteria bacterium | reverse complement strand
CAATAGGTGCGAGCAAACGCTCCCCGTTCGTCGATAATGGGTTCGATGTCTACCACGAAGGCGCCCTCGAGTCTGATCTTGGTAAAACGCACGTCTATTTTTCCTACAGGATCGCCAGTTGAGGGATAGGCACCACGAACCTCCCGCCCCATTCCCGAATCCAATCCAGTTGCCCTATGATCTCCTCGCGCAGGTTCCAGGGCAGGATGAGTACGTAATCGGGGCGCGTTTCCCGAATTTTGTCCGGGGCGTGGATGGGGATTCTGGTTCCGGGTAAAAGCATCCCCTGTTTGTGGGGACTGATGTCCACGGTGTAGTCGAGCAAATCGGTTCGCACCCCACAGTAGTTCAATAGGGTATTGCCTTTGGCGGGTGCGCCATAGCCCACCACTACCCGGTCCTCTTCCCTGGCTTGAATGAGGAATTTCAGTAGCTCGCGCTTGATCCGGCGCACCTGCGCCTGGAACGCACCGTAGGTATCGATGCGATGATATCCGCCTTTGTGCTCCCGCTTATTCAAATCGGCTACCCGTTGGGAGATTGGTTTGCCTGAGTTGATGTGGGTGGCGTAGATGCGCAGGGAGCCACCGTGAGTAGGCAGTTCCTCCACGTCGTAAATGGTAAGCCCGTGATGGGTGAAGACCAATTGCACGGTGTGGAAAGAGAAGTAGGAGAAGTGCTCATGGTAGATGGTGTCGAATTGGTTTTGTTCGATCAAGCGCGCCAGATGGGGAAATTCCATAGTGATGGCACCTGTCGGCTTGAGCGCCCGCGCGAGACCGGCCACGAAATCATTGAGATCGGGGACGTGGGCCAATACGTTGTTTCCCACCAATAGATCGGCCTGTTGGCCTTGCCGGATCAGGTGCTCGGCAGTCTCGGTTCCGAAAAACCGCACCAACGTCGGAATACCCGCAGCTTCGGCGGCTTTGGCCACATTGGCCGCCGGTTCGACACCCAATACAGAAATCCCCTGTTGTTTGAAAAATCGGAGCAGATAGCCATCATTGCTGGCGATCTCCACCACCAGGCTGTTTTTGCTCAACCCGAACCGATCGACCGCCATCCGTGCGTAACGCTCGGCATGATCCAGCCAGGATTCTGAGAAGGAAGAGAAATAGGCGTAATCCCCGAAGATCTGGTTCGGGCTCTGGAATGCCGGTAATTGGACCAACAGGCATTTGTCGCAGATGAAGGGCCGTAACGGATAAAAGGGCTCCATGTGGCCCAGTTGATCGGCCCGGAGATAGGCATTGGACAGGGGCGTGGCGCCGAGATCGACGAATTCGCGGGATAGAGGCTCGGCGCAGAAGCGGCATGGTTCGTCAATAGTCATGGCAAGGACTCGCTGCGCGCAAAACGCTTGATTTGTTCCAGGGTCAGGGCGCGCATATCCCCGGTTCCCGACTGATACGCGCGATACCATTGGACGGTCCACGCCAACGCCTGATCCAGGGAGAGCGCGTGCCGCCATCCCAACCGGCTTTGAGCCAACCCGCTATATAATCGTAACTGATGGGCTTCGTGTTCGGATGCGCCCCCGGCGACGGACCATCGGGCGTTGTCGCCCCATAGGGCGGCGATTTTTTCGGTGACTTCAGCGACGGTGCGGGTATCCTGGGCATTCGGTCCGAAATTCCAGCCCTGGGCATACGCCGCTCCTTCCTTCACCAACCGCTCGGCCAGCAGGAGGTAGCCGTGCAGGGGTTCGAGGACGTGCTGCCAGGGGCGAATGGCGTTGGGGCTACGCAGGGAGACGGTTTTTCCACTTTGAAAAGCGCGAATGATGTCTGGAATCAAACGGTCCTCGGCCCAATCTCCGCCGCCGATCACATTACCGGCGCGAGCGCTGGCTACCCTGACCCCCGACTCGCTGAGAAAGGCGCCTCGATAGGCGGAGACCACCAGCTCGGCGCAGCCCTTACTGGCCGAATAGGGATCGTGGCCACCCATGGGGTCGTTTTCCCGGTAACCCCAGGGCCACTCGCGGTTTTCATAGCATTTGTCACTGGTGACCACCACGACCGCCTTGACGGTATTGGCCCGGCGGGCGGCATCGAGCAGATGCACCGTACCCTGCACATTGGTGGCGAAGGTCTCTACCGGCTCATGGTAGGAACGCCGCACCAATGCCTGCGCGGCCATGTGGATGATGATTTCCGAACCCTGTTCCCGAATCGCTTGCGCGAGGGCTTCCCGATTGGTGAGATCGTCCATGATCACGTGTTGTATCCCGTCTTCCACCCGCGCCACCTGATACAGGTTTGGCTCGGTGGGCGGAGATAATGCGTATCCCCATACCTGGGCTCCGAGGGATTCAAGCCAGAGAGAGAGCCAGCTTCCTTTGAATCCGGTGTGCCCAGTCAGGAATACTTTACGGCCTTTCCAGAAAGAAATATCCATCACCATACCTTCCAAGGCGCGTTGCCCGAATCCCATAGGCCGTTGAGTATGGTTTTGTCGCGCAGTGAATCCATGGAGCGCCAGAAGCCGTGGTGACGGAAGGCGGAGAGCTGTCCCTCGCGGGCCAGTTGTTCCATCGGTTCGCCTTCCCAGTGGGTCTCATCCCCTTCGATGTAATCGAATATGCCGGGAGACAGCACAAAAAACCCCCCGTTGATCCAACTCCCATCGCCTTTCGGTTTTTCCTCGAAGGCGATGATTTTACACCCGTCCATGCTCAATGCGCCAAACCGGCCCGGCGGTTGTACCGCCGTGGTCGTGGCCAGGGTTTTTTGATCGCGATGAAAGGCGATGGAGGCGGCGATATCCACATTGGCCAAGCCGTCTCCATAGGTAAAACAGAACGTATCTTCATCCTCCACATAGGATCGCGCCCGTTTCAACCGCCCCCCGGTTTGGGTGTTTTCTCCGGTGTTCAATAGGGTGACCCGCCAAGGTTCCGCCGTGTGGCGATGCACTTCCATGCGGTCATTGGCGATATCGAAGGTAACGTCCGACTGGTGCAGGAAGTAGTCGGCGAAAAACTTCTTGATGACGTACCCCTTGTAACCACAGCAGATAACGAAATCGTCGATCCCATGGGCGGAGTAGATCTTCATGATATGCCATAGAATCGGCATAGCGCCAATCTCCACCATCGGTTTAGGTTTGATCTCCGTCTCTTCGCTAAGACGTGTACCAAGACCGCCGCTCAGAATAACCGCTTTCATTTAAACCCCGCCTTTGCCGAAAGAGTTTCGAGTTTCCATAAGGTGATTGCCGTAAAAGAATATACCGGATTGCGTCGTACACAACAAAACGCCCTGTTTCACGAATTGTTGATGAGATTTACAGCGACCTTACCGGCACACGGCTAGAAAGTTTCTTGACGAACAACCCTGCCAACTCTTCCAGGGAATCAATCGCCACATCCGGTTTCGCCTCGCGGATATCCAGGCCATGGTTATAGCCGTAGGTCACGGCGATCACCCCGAAACCCGCCGCCCTTCCCGCC
>JABDQX010000160.1 GCA_013042035.1 Gammaproteobacteria bacterium | reverse complement strand
CGCGGAAGGTAAAAAATCGGGGAGTGTAGCGAGCTACATGACGCGATTTTTGACTCTTTCGCAACGCAGCGGGCCACAATTCGGGGGCCGCCGCAGTAGACTGGGGATTTTTCAGACACGCTCTAAGAACCTGTTTGGAGTTAGGTAGGGTTTTGCACAGAAAAAATAGTTACCGAGAGAGTTAAATGTCGAGAATCTACAATTTTAGCGCGGGACCGGCGATATTGCCCGAGAGCGTGCTCGAACGGGCAAAAGAAGAACTGCTTGACTGGAATGGGAGCGGAATGTCGGTCATGGAAATGAGCCACCGAGGCAAGGAATTCATATCCATTGCCGAGGGTGCCGAGGCGAATCTGCGAAAACTCATGGAGATTCCCAATACCTATAAGGTGTTATTTCTCCAGGGTGGGGCCAGCATGCAGTTTGCTGCCGTCCCCCTCAATCTGAGTGGACCAAAAGATACCGTCGACTACGTGGATACCGGTCAATGGTCGGTCAAGGCCATCAAGGAGGCCAAAAAATTCTGTGATGTCAATGTGGCTGCAAGCGACAAAGACGGTGGATACACGGCCGTCCCGGACGAATCCACCTGGAAAAAAAGCCCCAATGCGGCTTATCTGCACTACACCCCCAACGAAACCATTGGTGGGGTAGAATTCCACGGCATCCCGGATGCCGGTGACGTCCCGCTTGTCGTCGATATGTCCTCGAATATCCTCTCTCGCCCCATCGACGTCAATCGATTCGGCATCATCTACGCGGGCGCCCAGAAAAACATCGGTCCTGCGGGGGTTACCATCGTAATAGCACGAGAAGATCTCATAGGGAAGGCCAGGGCGTGGACACCCTCGGTAGTTAACTACAAAACCCAGGCCGATGCCGATTCCATGACCAATACCCCACCGGCATTTGCCTGGTATATGGCGGGGCTTGTATTCGAATGGTTGCTCGAACAGGGTGGCCTTACCGCCATCGCCGAGCACAACCAACGCAAGGCGGACAAGTTATACGCCGCTATTGACGGTTCCACATTCTATGCCAACCCGGTGGATCCGGCATGCCGTTCAAGAATGAACGTTCCTTTTACATTGGCCGATGCGGATCTCGATAGTAAATTTCTTTCCGAGGCTGCGACTGTCGGCCTCAAGACCCTTAAAGGACATCGCTCCGTGGGCGGTATGCGGGCCAGCATCTATAATGCCATGCCCAAAGCGGGCGTGGATGCCCTGGTAGCATTCATGGAGGATTTCGAGCGGCGGTATGGGTAATTAAGGCAATTTCTGTCAAAGAATATACCGGCCTGCTTGGCTTTTCGCCCAGCTTCTACGTTGTACGGTAGTTACATAACTCGCTATGCCCCTACCGTGCGGACTTGAAGATGAACGAAAATCCCGCGCACTCCGGTATATTCTTTTCCGGCAATCGCCCAAATTCCGATCGCGCCGAAATTTATAGGAGAAAAATTACACATGTGCAAAATACTTACCCTAAACAGTATTTCCGTCAAAGGATTGGAGCGTCTGCCACGGGATCGATACGAAGTCGCTTCGGAAATCCAAAACCCGGATGCGATCCTTTTGCGTTCCTACAAAATGCACGATATGGAGATTCCCAAGAGCTTGAAAGCGGTGGGCCGGGCCGGGGCGGGTGTCAATAATATCCCCGTGGACAAACTCAGCGCTCGTGGGATCCCGGTCTTCAATAGCCCAGGGGCCAACGCCAACGCCGTCAAGGAACTCGTGTTGGCGGGCATGTTCCTGGCGGCCCGTAATCTTTGCCCCGCATGGGACTACGCGCGCAACCTCACGGGTAACGACCAGGAAATACAAAAACAGGTAGAGGCAGGAAAGAAACAGTACAAAGGATTCGAGTTGCCGGGCCGCACCCTCGGGGTCATCGGTCTCGGGGCCATCGGCGTGTTGGTTTCCAACGCGGCGCTCTCGCTGGGGATGAAGGTTATTGGTTATGATCCATCGATCACCGTCCGTCGGGCCTGGCAGTTATCATCGACGGTACAACAAGCCATCAGCATCGATGATCTCCTGACGCGTTCCGACTTCGTCAGCATACACGTCCCGTTAACGGACGCGACTCGCCAGATGTTGGACGACAAACGGCTTCCCATGATGCGCGATGGCGCTGTCCTCCTGAACTTCTCGCGCAGCGAGGTAGTCAGTGAAGAAGCGGTGCTAAGCGCCCTTGGCGCTGGCAAACTGCACGCTTATGTGTCTGATTTCCCCGGCAATTCCTTCAAGGACAATCCGCGCGCGATTATGTTGCCACATCTTGGGGCGTCCACCGAAGAGGCCGAGGATAATTGCGCGGTCATGGTCGCGGATCAGGTTCGTGATTTTCTGGAAAACGGCACAATCAACAATTCCATCAACTTCCCCACGGTAGACATGCCCCCCGGCGAAGGATTCCGGCTTGCCATCGTCAATGCAAATGTCCCCAACATGCTTGGTCAGATATCCACGACACTAGCCGATGCCCACTTGAACATCCTGGATATGTCCAACCGATCCCGTAACGAACTGGCCTACACCTTGATCGATGTGCAAGAACCGGTACCACAGGAAGTAATCGAGCGAATCGCCGGGATCGAGGGTGTCATGATAGCGCGGGCGCTGTCTTGTTCTTAAGCTTGCATCAGCAAGCTCAAGAACAAGATCGTTTCAATACATCGAAGAGACAAACCACAAATACTTGCAGTCCCTGAAATCTGCAAGAGATACAGCGCCTAAATGATGAATCAATCACTTTACAACACCGACTTCTATGGCTGGGTAAACCGACAAACCGAATTGCTGAGGGCGGGAAATCTGGTTGCGATCGATATAGAAAATATCGTGGAAGAAATCGAAGATATGGGCAAGAGTCTGAAACGGGAATTGGAGAGTCGGTTGAAAATTCTTTTCGTGCATTTGTTAAAGTGGCAATATCAGCCGAGTCACCGGGGCAACAGATGGCGTTACAGTATTGAGGAACAACGCGCTGAACTGGAAGATCACATGAAAGATAACCCAAGCCTTTCAAGCAAACTACCGGAAGCCTTGGAACGCGGCTACAGATACGCCATCAATGGCGCTGCTAAAGAAACGGGGCTGTCGAAAGATACCTTCCCCGCTGAGTGTCCCTGGTCTTTCGAACAGATAATGGACAACGGTTTTTTTCCCGAGATCGGCTAAATCCGAAATTTATCACCCCATGATCGCCAACCAACAAAAACTAAAAACACTGCGCGACCAAATCGATAATGTGGATCGCGAATTGCTTTCACTGCTCAACCAACGTGGACGCATCGCGGTGGGGATCGCGGCGTGCAAGGAAAACCCTACCGGTGCCACGGATAACACCAACACAAACGGTGAGCATTACTATCGCCCGGATCGGGAGGCGGAGGTTCTACGGAAACTCCTGGCAACCAATGAGGGTCCCTTGCCAAATCCGGAGATCGCAAGGTTATTCAAAGAGATCATGTCCGCATGCCGTGCCTTGCAATCTCCCCTGTCAATCGCCTTTCTGGGCCCACGAGGCACCTTCACCGAGGCTGCGGTGTTTCGTCACTTCGGGCAATCAGTGGAAACCACGCCGTTCGATGCAATAGATGCGGTATTCCGGGAAGTGGAATCCGGTGGCTGTGACTGTGGCGTCGTACCGGCTGAAAACTCCAGCGAGGGCGTGGTTAATCACACCCTGGATATGTTCGTTCGATCACCGCTCGTGATCTGCGGTGAGGTGATGTTGCGCATACATCACCATCTGCTGGCATTATCCTCGAAAGATTCTGATCTCCAAAAGATAAAAAGAGTTTACTCCCACCAGCAATCCCTGGCCCAGTGCCGAAAATGGTTGGATCGCTACCTGCCCGGGGCCGATCGGGTAGCCGTTGCCAGCAACGCCGAGGGGGCGCGCCGCGCCGCGTTGGAATCTGGTACGGCAGCCATCGCCGGCGATATCGCGGCAGGGATATATGGGCTTCATCCGCTTGTCTCGAATATCGAGGATGAACCGGACAACACGACCCGATTCCTGGTCATCGGTTCCAGAAGGGTACCAGGCTCCGGGAAGGATAAAACCTCACTATTGCTATCGGTAAAAGATCGGCCCGGTGCACTGTTCGGACTTATCGAGCCATTTGCCAAACGTGCAATCAGCATGACACGCATCGAGTCGCGCCCAGCCCGTAGTGGCCTTTGGGAATATGTATTTTTTGTGGATATCGACGGTCATGCGGAAGAGGCGCACGTTGCCGAAGCCTTACAGGAAATCGAGCGGAACGCGATACTGTTCAAGATTCTGGGTTCTTACCCGAAGGCGATGGTATAACGCATTCAAAGCGGGAATGGAATTTTTCACGTACAGCGCGTAAAATGCGCGGTTTATTTTCCGAAGGATCAGAAAAATCATGGTAAAAATTCGTCTAGCCCGTAGCGGCGCAAAAAAACGCCCCTTTTACCACGTGGTAGTTGCGGACTCGCGCATGCCACGCGATGGACGGTTTATCGAGCGATTAGGTTTTTATAATCCAATCGCCGCAGCTCATGAAGAAGGTTTGCGCATTGACAAAACGCGCGCGGATTATTGGGTATCCCAGGGAGCAAAGCTATCGGAGCGTGTTTCCAATCTGCTTCGCCGAGCACAAACCCAGGTTGTCTGAGTATGTCGCCTAACTGCCCGCCGAAAATCGGAGCCATATGATTTTACAAGGTAAAATCATACTATTCCGTCTATGCAAGGAGAGATTATCGTTGGGCATATCAGTGGTGTTTATGGGATACGGGGCTGGGTAAAAATCTATTCTTTTACCGCGCCCGCAGATAATATATTACGCTATTTCCCCTGGGAACTCAGACTCATTCAGGAAAGGCAACAGGCACGGATTGCGGTTGCCGACAGCCGGAAGTACAAAAACGGTTGTCTCGTCAGGTTTGAGGGATACCAGGATCGCGATGCCGCGCTCGAACTCGTCGGTGCGGATATTGTTATTGCCAGAGATCAATTGCCGCCGCCCAGTGAGGAAGAATACTACTGGGTGGATCTTATCGGTTGTCGCGTCATAACACGAAATGGCATTGATTTTGGCCGAGTGGATCGGCTTATGGAAACAGGCGCGAATGACGTCCTTGTCGTGAGGGGAGAACGGGAGCGGCTGATACCTTTTGTGTCCGAGACGGTCATCCTCGCCGTGGATTTGGTAAATCGCGTCATTCACGTGGATTGGGACGCGGATTTTTAGCCCGATGATTTCGCGTGACGAAATCATTGCGCTGCATGTAGGCGTCATCAGCATTTTTCCGGAAATGTTCAATGCCGTCGGGCGATACGGTATTACCG
>JABDQX010000149.1 GCA_013042035.1 Gammaproteobacteria bacterium | reverse complement strand
CGCTGGAAGCGAAGCAGGCGATGATAAGGCGAGCCCTTTGGCCGGTGTGGTGGTGGCGGTTGATGTCAGCGTTGGTCAGCAAGTCAGCGCGGGCGATATCGTCGTTGTCATTGAGGCCATGAAAATGAAGACCAAGGTGACTGCCCATAAAGCAGGTGCCGTTACCAATATCGCCGTGAAGCCCGGTGACGGTGTCGCCGCAGGGCAGATTCTGCTTACCATTTGCTGAGTAGTAGGTGACCCGGTTTTGAATCAACGCCGTCGAATCCACACCGTGGCTTCCCGAGCCAGTATGGCCGGAACCGGAAAAGAAAGCCGCGAGGATTTCCCTGGTCGTTTTGCCAAATCCTCGCTAGAAAAAGCTACGGTAACACAACCCGAAAAAGGCAGGCTGGCATGATGGAATTTAATATCGATCTTTTTCAG
The DNA here is from genome assembly GCA_013042035.1 of Gammaproteobacteria bacterium. Lineage (GTDB taxonomy): Bacteria > Pseudomonadota > Gammaproteobacteria > HK1 > HK1 > JABDQX01. The sequence continues at coordinate 5,515 of JABDQX010000149.1, read as the reverse complement.
GGGGTTGCTACCCTCATTCAGAATTTCCAGGAAAAGCCGGATATCGCCTTGATGCGGGTAGGCCTCATCTTCCTGGGGTTTCTACTCATTTATTTGTCGCGCAAAGGGATATTGGAAGCGTTGATCATGGTACCCATGGGACTTGGCATGGCTACCATCAATGCCGCCGTATTGGTCTGGAAGGAAGAGACCGGTGGTATTGCCGCCGGTAGCCATGGAACGCTGTTTCTGAACCCGCTGGTGGAAACAACCGAGGATGTAATGACTTGGCTGCAAATCGATTGGTTGCAGCCGATCTACACGCTGACCTTCAGCAACGGTCTCATCGCATGCCTCGTTTTGATGGGCGTCGGTGTACTGCTGGATGTCGGTTTCGTTATGGCCAGACCGTTTCAGAGCATGTTCATTGCATTGTGCGCCGAGCTTGGCACGGTTGTCATTTTTCCCATTGCGATAGCCGCAGGCTTGACGCCAGCCGAAGCGGGGGCGACCGCTACCATTGGTGGCGCCGATGGTCCCATGATTCTGTTCGCATCCCTGATCCTCTCCAAAGAGCTATTTATCCCGATTACCGTGGTGGCTTATCTCTATCTTGGGCTTACCTACGGTGGTTATCCCTATCTCATACGACTCCTGGTTCCACAACGGATTCGGGCGTTGCAAATGCCGCAGGAAAAAGTGCGCAACATCAGTTCCAGCGACAAAGTCGTGTTTGCGGTGATTGCCTGCACATTACTTTCCCTGTTGTTTCCGGTAGCCGCACCGCTGTTCCTCTCGCTATTTCTGGGGATCGTCATTCGCGAAAGCGACCTCGGTCATTTTGCCGAAACCTTCGGAGGCCCCGTACTTTATGGCTCCACATTCTTCCTGGGGTTGTTGCTGGGCGTCTTGTGTGAAGCCAATACCCTGCTTGACGAAAGTGTCGTAAAACTACTGATGCTAGGTATCGCAGCGCTTACCATATCCGGGATCGGTGGTCTGATGGGTGGCTATATCCTCTATTTCTGGACCGGAAAGAAATACAATCCGGTCATCGGTATTGCCGGTGTTAGCTGTGTACCAACAACAGCCAAGGTTGCACAGAAAGTGGTGGCTGCGGAAAATCCCGATATCATCGTTCTCCCCCATGCCCTAGGCGCAAGTATCAGCGGAGTCATTACCTCTGCGATTTTTGCGAGTATTTTCATATCCCAACTCAAGTAATCTTTGATTTGTACCCATGCACATAAATCAGGACATCGAATCACGGGATGAGTTGTTGCAAACTCATAAAACTGGCGGCAGGAGATGGGTCCGGATCACGTTGGGAGTGATGGTTGTTGCTTTGGTAGGTTGGTACTTTCTAGGAGGAGATGCACAACAACAGTCGGAAGTCGAAGACCAGAATCGGTTAGAGATGTCCGGCTTGACCATGGAAGACGGTGTATCATCGGGATTTCGTGTTCCGGTTACAAACGATGGGTCCGAAGAAAAAACATCTGGAACCCCATCGACCTCCTCTTCGTCGACTGCAGTGATAAAAAAAGGTGACCAGGCACGAGCAGCGATTAAAAAGCTGCGGGCTCAGGGAAAGATAGATTTGGCGGGTGTGTTTCAACGCGCGGAGAGATTCAGGGATGAAGGGATGTTGGTAGATGCTCATCTCATGTATTTCTTTGCGGCAAAACAGGGACACGCCGAGTCCGCTCTGATGCTGGGTACTATGTACGATCCTGAGCATGCTCTGGAGATTGCCAGCGTAATAGAAGCCCCTGCCTGGACACAAGCTCACAAATGGTACCTCAGGGCAGCCGAAGAAGGTAACGAAACTGCCCAAAAACGCCTCGAATATCTTCGGGAACAGGTGGAACGCGCTGCCGCCAACGGCGATCCCGAAGCTAGTCGATTGGTTCTACAGTGGCAGTAAGCATGCATGTCGCATGCATAACTATTCATGAAAAAAACAATCAACACGCGAAACATACTTTCTCTATTTTTGTTGGCAGTAATGTGCCTGCCAATTCTCGTGTTCGCCACGCAACGAGATGGGTATAAGCCATTATTGATGGAGGGGAAACAATCTCTCTATCAGCGAGTACTTGCGAAACCGGGGGCCAGCATTCGCTCGAAACCCGATACATCGGGTGAAGCCCGTTCAGTAACGCCTTTCACGGTTTACTATGTGTATACGCGGCGTGTTGCCAACGGCATGCAATGGGTTGAGGTAGGTAGTAACGCGCATGGCAATGTGATTGGTTGGATACCTGAGCGTGACCTTGTAGAGTGGAAGCAGGCTTTGACGGTAGCCTTTCGCGATCCGGTAGGACACGATCGTGTATTGTTATTCCGAGACAGGGAGTCGTTGAGAGCGCTGGCGGAGAACCGGAATATAACCGCTTATAGAAAATTGTATAAAAAAGCGAAAGAAGGTCGGTTATCGGACAGCGAGTCGGTTATTGCAATTCAACCGGAAGGGCACCTCGATCTAAGGAAGGATTTTTATCTTGTTCCCATTCATCAGCATGAAGACGTGTATCTTGGTGGTCGTAATGCGCTGATGTTAAAGGTTACTTCAGTGCCATTGGTCGGTGACGCACATGGAACATCCGTAGAATCCTCAAATGTACCCTCCAAAGAGCGAATCCCCGGAAGATCTCTTCAAAACGAAGACGCAAAACAAGGCAAAGGTTATCGCGCCGGCGTAGTGTTCGTCATTGATTCCACTTTATCCATGGAGCCCTATATTGAGCGGACGCGTGAAGCTGTACGTAAGGTATATACCCGCTTGGAACAAGGCGGGCTTGTCAAGATGGTCAACTTCGGGTTGGTGGATTTTCGCGATAACGTCCAGGCGGCGAGTGGATTAGGATATCTTGCGCAGGTACAAGTCACGCTCTCGGAAGGTGCAAGCCCAAGAGGTTTTTTTGCACGTGTGAATGCGTTGGAATCTGCCCGTGTTTCCAGTCAAGATTTTGTCGAAGATGCGTACGCAGGCATTAAATTGGCGTTGGATGCCATTGATTGGCGTGGCTATGATGCCCGTTACATTGTGTTGATTACGGATGCTGGCGCTCGGGATGGTCAGGATCCCCTTAGTCACACGAGGCTGGATACAGAGGCCCTCCGTCAGATTGCAAAAGATAGTGATGTGGCGCTCCTGGTTTTACATCTCCTGACGCCTTCCGGCACCAGTAACCATGCCGCAGCGACGAGACAATATAAAGCGCTTTCCCATTATCCGGGAATTGGGAATTTCTACTATGGGGTTGAAACCGGTCATGTAACTCGGTTTGGTCGTGTGCTAGATGCCCTCGCAAACCAGATTTCCGATCAGGTTCAGGAAGTGGCGGGCATTGATCCGATGCATGTGTCGGAAAAAAAAGCAACGCGTATAAGAAAAGTCATAGATAAAAAACAAACGCGCATTTCGTTATCCTTGTCCGACAAAAGTGCTTCGACTTCTTCCTTGAGTATATTGCAGGAAAAGGTGGCGAAGCTTGGCTATGCCTTGCGGATGCGCTACCTGCGTAAACATAAAAACGGGCGTATTCCGGCAGTGTTCGATGCGTGGCTGCTGGATCATGATTTCCAGGATCCGGAACGCGCCACTCTGGATATTCGTGTATTACTGACTCGAGATCAACTTAGTGACCTTCAATATGTCTTGCGTCAGGTTTTAAGTACTGCGGAAGAGGGATTGCTTTCGCCTCGTAATTTTCTTAACGATCTGAAGAGCCTTGCTGCTAGTTTGCGGCGTACACCGGATGAAGTCGTAAGCAGCACTATCGCGGCAAGCGGAACCGGCACTAATTTGGCCGATCTCGGTTATATGCGAGAGTATATAGAAGATCTGCCTTATACGGGCGACATCATGGATCTATCCTTGGAAACATGGGAATCATGGCCGGCCAAGCAGCAATTGACGTTTGTCGATAGTTTAGAGAACAGGATCAATTATTACAAAGCCCTTCACGATCATACCGATCTTTGGATATCCCTTGATGGTGGGCCGGTAAGTGGAGATTCGGTATTCGCGCTTCCGTTAGATATGTTACCGTAATTCAACCATTATCCTTCAGATAAACTCTCCCAGACAGCCATGTAGGAGGGCAGATGAGTCTGCCCTGTACTAGGCTTAAACATTCCCCTCCGAAAAAGAGTAACGACTCTCTGAATTATTAGGAAGTTCGTATCATGATAAGAGTATATACCTCTGCGCTATTTCTCGCCGGAGCATTGGGTATTTCCAGTGAAACACTGGCAAAAGAGCCTATCGAACCCATAGAACCGATATCCGCAAAAGAAATCAATTCTGCTCAGATGGCATTGGGTAAAAAGCTTTTTTTTGATACAAGATTATCCAAATCCGGGTTTATATCCTGCAATTCCTGTCATAACCTTGGCATGGGTGGAACGGATAATCTAAAAACATCCATAGGGCATAAATGGCAACAGGGGCCAATCAATGCACCGACGGTCCTTAATGCCGATATGAATATTGCCCAGTTTTGGGATGGCCGTGCCGAGGATCTGAAAGAACAGGCCGGTGGACCTATTGCCAATCCTGGTGAAATGGCGTTTACACATGAGCTTGCCATTGAGGTTTTAGCGTCGATCCCAGAGTATGCGGCGCAATTTAAACAGGCATTTAGTACCGGCAAGATCGATATCGATCAGGTTACCCGGGCGATCGCCGAATTTGAAAAGACTCTTGTAACACCCAACGCCCGCTTCGACCAGTGGCTACGTGGCAACAAAGATGCCATCACTGAACAGGAGCTTGCCGGATATAACTTGTTCAAAACCAATGGATGTACTAGCTGCCATAACGGCGCTGCGGTAGGTGGTACTTCCTTTCAGAAAATGGGTGTTGTAAAACCTTATGAAACGGAAAACAAGGCACAAGGACGAGCCGGGGTTACCGGAAAAGATGAAGATAGATTTGTATTCAAGGTTCCGATTCTACGCAATATAGAAAGGACCTACCCGTATTTCCACGATGGAAAGGCCGAAACCCTGACGAAAGCGGTAGATGTTATGGGCAGGTTACAGCTCGGTAAAGAATTTACGGAGAAAGAAAACGCCAAAATAGTCGCTTTCCTGAAAACGCTGACGGGTGATCAGCCATCGTTTGCACTGCCAATCCTACCCCCGTCAACGGACAAAACGCCGCAGCCCAATCCGTTCGAATAGAAAAAATCTCTCAATAAAAAAAGCGGGTCTGTAAGGCCCGTTTTTATACTCAGGATGCGTAAATGAATAACTAGCGAACCCCTTCTCGCAGTTCATTGAGTTTTCGACAGCACAAGCACGAAAGAACTATCCGATATTGGTTTATCGTTTCCAAGAGCTGATAATCAGAACCAACTTTAAACAGAGTCTTGTCGAAACAAAGCATTTACTCTTTCTGTCAGTCAAAGCAAGCATTAACAGCTAACAGCGGCATCACCACCAGAAACCTTCAGAAATGGCGCATGCACTGAGTTATTGCATTTGCCACAGGGTGAATTTGTTCTACCGTGATTGACGCTTATGC
>JABDQX010000148.1 GCA_013042035.1 Gammaproteobacteria bacterium | reverse complement strand
TCTCTACTTCGAAAGTCGTTCCAATATGTCCTATCGGGCATTGGACGATTACCTGGAACGGGTGAAGGCCGATCCCAGCAGTGAACTGGTCGCGAATGTAATCGGTAAACCGATACCGCGCACCGGGCAGGAATGCAAGAACCTACAGATTGCCGATGCCTGTATCGGCGCCTGTTTCGCGGCCCTGGAGCCCAACCGCTACGGCATGACGGATCAGAGCTACATTACCTTTCTGCGGGAGCGTTTCTATCGCCGAAGTGGGAACCTGCTAAGCTACGGATTCAAACTACTACCCTATGACGGGGCTGCGGAATTTGCGGGCAAGAATGGCTGGATCAGAGAGCTAGAACAGGCTAGCGCTTCGCGCTAAGGCTGAAAGGGGGGTGGGTTTCAGCGTGTGCACCGGTATCTTAAAAAGGAAAAGCGAACCCCAGGCCCCAGGATCCCACACCTCTAAAGGGTGCTGCCGTCGGCTTGACGGCCTGGAGTTTGCCCCGCGCATGTTCGCTTTTACAGGATGGATTGTACCCCACATACTTATTCAAAATCATCCCCTAATTTTCACGCAAACTTTATCCCGAGCAGCGCATTATCCCATCAACTACCGACCGAATTTCTTACCCAAGCACACGCTCATTGGGGGATCTGCTAAAACGATACTTACTTATCTGATTGACAAATAATAACAAAATTATGATGATTGGCGGAGAGAGAGGGATTCGAACCCCCGGACGGTTTCCCGTCAACGGTTTTCAAGACCGCCGCTTTCGACCACTCAGCCATCTCTCCTGATAATGTTTCTTCGCAGGGCGAAAATCACCCCACTTCCGTTCCTCCGACGGTAAGGGCATCTACCCGCAATGTCGGCTGACCGACCCCCACCGGAACGCTTTGGCCTTCCTTTCCGCACACGCCAACTCCCTCATCCAGCGCCAGATCGTTGCCGAGCATGGTAACCTTGGTCAATATATCCGGTCCATTGCCGATCAATGTGGCGCCCTTGACGGGCTGGGTGATCCTGCCCTTCTCGATGAGATAGGCCTCGCTCGCGGAGAAAACGAATTTACCGGACGTGATATCCACCTGACCACCACCGAAATGGGCAGCATATAACCCCTTATCCACGGAACCGATAATCTCCTCGGGGGCATGTTCTCCCGCCAGCAGATAGGTGTTGGTCATTCGCGGCATGGGCAGATGGGCGTAGGATTCCCGGCGTCCATTGCCCGTCGATACCGTCCCCATAAGCCGCGCATTGAGTTTATCCTGCAAGTACCCCGTGAGAATGCCTTTTTCTATCAGTACGGTACATTTCGTGGGTGTTCCTTCGTCGTCCACGTTCAACGAACCGCGCCGTTCGGGTAGTGTACCATCGTCCACCACCGTACAATGTTCGGTTGCTACCCGCTCACCGATCCGCCCGGCAAATGCCGAGCTTCCCTTGCGATTGAAGTCACCTTCCAAACCATGGCCAATGGCCTCGTGCAAAAGTATACCGGGCCAGCCGGGACCTAGCACCACGGCCATGGTGCCGGCAGGTGCATCGATGGCCTCCAGATTGACAAGTGCCTGACGCACGGCCTCCCGGGCAAAGCCAAAACCTCTGTTCCGATCCAGGAAAACGCCATAACCATATCGTCCACCACCACCGGCGCTGCCTTGCTCACGCCTGCCGTTCTGTTCAACAATCACATGGACGTTAAGGCGAACCAACGGACGTATATCTCCTACAAAGGTGCCATCCGTCCCGGCAATCAGCATCGCACTCGATTCCCCGGCAAGTCCCACGATGACCTGGGTAACACGTGGATCCTGCCCACGGGCCTCGGCATCGATGGCTTTGAGCAGTTCAACCCGTTGTTGCTCGGTGAAATCAAGGAGCGGATCGTCGGTTCGATAGAGTGTTTTTTCTTCCGCGCGTCGCCAGGCCTGCAGTTTGCCACTCTCGCCACGGCCCGCGATGGCGCGGGCTGCCGTTGCCGCGCGAGTAAGCGCGGGCAAGGCGATCTCGTCGCTATAGGCAAATCCAGTCTTCTCGCCGCTAACTGCCCGCACACCGGCCCCTTGCTCGATGTTGTAACTGGCTTCCTTGATAAGGCCGTCTTCCAACATCCATGACTCGGAGCGCGTACTTTGAAAGTAGATGTCCGCGGTATCGATGGAATGGCCGAGCAACCGATCCAATGTGGCCTGGATCTCAGGCTCTCCAAGTCCGGCGGGTTCCAGGATGAGCGTTTTTGCAAGTTTAAGTGTGTCAGTCATGATTTATCGGCGAAATCCTCGAAAGTAGTTCTCCCAGTCCTGTCCTCAATCTCGCCACCCAACAATTGTCCTTCGAAGCTGCTTGCACCATCTGTGTTTGCCAGTTATCGAATATACCGAGGGCGTTACCGCTGTGTGATCCGGAAAACGGAGAATAGTTTGCTACCGGGGTTTGCCAAGATAACAGAGAGTCATTGTCAACAGGTTCCCCCATACCATCTTTTCCGGCAATGGGTTGTGAGGGCAATCTCATCGTGGGCTGATCTTCCACGGCAACGACATAACGGTCCACATTGGGTGTTTTGGGTAATATCCGCAGTTCCGCAGCTTGCTTCTCACTCGAATGGGCTCCCTTCTCATCGATAGTGAGCGCTGCCGGCCCAAGCCAGGTTTCCATGCGACCCGGGGTTTCCGGTGCCTCAAAGCAGACAAGCACCAGCTCGCTACCTTGATTCAAAAGCAACCGATCACCGTTACGCAGTGTCATGAAATTTTTCAACGGCTGGGTATGATTCTCGATTGCCAGGGAGATCTCTCCGTTGCATTTGGTCGCCATACACACGGACTGTCTATCCAAGGAAGTTGCGTTACCCGGTATTGGGGCTACCAACAGCAACCCTGCCAGGGCCGTGCACGGAAATTTCGTTAGATATGTCTTCATTGTTTGCAAAGCAAAATTATCGATCGGGCGATACGGCATCTTTGCCGCGCAATCCGCACACCTCGAATACCTCTATCCGTTTCTGGCGCCCTTTTATCGATACTTTTTCGTGACGACCGCAGATCAGTTTGTCTTTTTCGATGTGGTCTATCGTTGTCCGACTTGCCAGCACGGTACAACCTAGCTCCTTGCACACCCCCTGGAGCCGGGACGCTACATTGACAGTATCGCCAATCTCCGTGTACTCCATTCGCTGACTGGAACCGACGTTCCCAACGACTACCGGTCCAGTATCGATTCCAATTCCCACGGAAAAATTCGGTAGATTGTGGTCAGGAAAGTGCTTTGTCATCCAATTTCGGAATTCTTTCGATGATCGTTCGATCCTGCAGGCTGTTCGCACGGCCCGCCAGGCATGATCTTGTTCGTTATTCGTATCGCCGAAAACGGCCATGACCGCATCTCCCATGAATTTGTCGACTCTTCCGCCTTCTTCCGCGATGGCTTGAGAAACCTGGCCGAAGTAGGTGTTAAGTATTTTCATGGCATCTTCCGGTTGTATATATTCGGCAATGGTCGTGAAATTCCGGATATCGGAAAACAGGATCGTAACAATCTTGCGCTCTCCCCCCAAATATGTGCTTTCACGTCGGGTGATAAGCCTGTTTGCAATGTCGCTGCTGACGTACCGGGAAAGAAGGCCCTTGAGTTCGCTATTGAAGCGCTCCTGTCCAATCAGACGAAAACTCAAACTGCCAAGATAGGCGGTGAGCAATCCGGCCTGTGTACTGAAAACCGGAATTTGCCAATAGAAAAGAAACCCCAGGTAACTGACCGTGGCCCACGCAATCGCAAGAGCGAATCCAACAAGTAATCCCAACCATGGATTGAGAAGGAAATAGGCAAATATCGCAATACCCAATACACCAAAGGCCAGCGATATTGTCAATTCGGTTTTGGGCGCACGTGGGTAGCGACCACTCAGTAATGTTTCGACAACATTGGCGTGGACTTCCGCACCGGTCATAAATCCCCTTTGCCCGAATAATATTCTGCTTGCGTATGGGGTTGGATAGACATCCCGAGTACCGGTCATTTCCGGCGAAATAATAACGACTCTCCCCCGCAGGGCCTGAACTTCCGGATCTTCCAATGCGCGAGGAGCCAACAGTTTGGCAAAGGGAAGTTTGGGTACGGTGCCTGGAGGGCCGACAAACCCAATCTGCTTAAGAGAAGCCGAAGCGCCAATAACGCTGTCTTTCACATGCAATACATCGGACGATAGGTTTTGCCCAACTGCCCGAGACGCCAACAAGGCACCAAAACCCAACCGGGGTTGCATCCGGCGTTCCGCAAAAGCCAAGTGAAACTGTCGCACGACCCCGTCGGAATGCTTGGGGATATTTTCCAATCCGATATCGGCAAATCCATTGGGAAGTGCGTACAACAAATCGGGTACCGGCAAAAATAGGTGGCCACGGCCGGCCATATCACGCCCCACCATACCCATCAAAATAGTTTTTCCCTTGCTCAATTGCGTTCGTAATGGGATATCGTAGGTATGGGCCTGTTGGTTGTAGTCATCGGAAAATTCCGCCATCCATTCTTCGGCACTGACGGAAAACAAAAAATCCAGCCCGATTACCTTTGCACCGACTTTGTCCAGCACCTCTATGGCCCGAGCAAAGTGAGGCCCCCAAAATATCAGTGGTGTCTTTGGATACAACAAGAGAGATTCGTCATCTATTTTCACAATGGCAGTATGTAGCGGCTCGGTTCGCTTTTCGGCCAAACGATGCCAAAGGTCATAATAGATTGCCTCCAAACAGCCTGACCAGCTTTGCCAATGGAGACCGAAGGTGACGGCGCAAGCAAGAGCAAACACTAAAACGCCGTGGGAAAATGGCAACTTTTTGTTCAAGATTCTGGCGATACGGGGCTAGTAGGTTTTGAAAAAGCTGCACACGAAATCTAAGGTGATGTTCCAGTCCGGATTCTCCGCAGGCGATTCTTGGCAAGATGCGCCTCCGTGGTATCGGGGTACTGTTCGATCAAGTCACCGAGCGTCTGCTCCGCCTTTGCCTTTTGACCAAGTTCGTGCTGGGCATACCCGACTTTGAGCAGTGCATCGACGAAGTTGGAACTCGATGGATATTCACGAAGAATTTTTTGGAATTCTTCCAGGGCCAACGGATATTGCTGTGTAACGTAATATGCCTCACCCAACCAGTACTGGGCACTGTCAGCATATCGACCACGAGGGTATTGTTCCAGAAATTCTCCAAATGCTGTAATGGCCTCTTTGTAAGCACCTTTTTTTAGAAGATTGAAAGCCATTCGATAGGCTTGTTGTTCCTGATTGGAATCGGAAGTAGAAGCCTCGAAGCGAGATTCCGTGGGCGCCGACTCCATGGCTTGCAAGGATGGGGAAAACCCGGATTGTTCCGGCGTTTTTTGTACCGGGAACTGCGGCGAAGTGGCATCGGATTCCGAAACCGAAGAAATTGCCTCGGGAGCTATTTCGACATTGTCCACGGGAAGCGCCATCCCAGGCCCGACTATTACCTCCAGCCTTTGCAACCGCTCATCGAAATCCGGATAACGGTCCCGTAGCTCCTGTTTCATCCGGGAAAGCGCGTGGTTCTGAACTTCAACCTGTCCGCGTAACTCCCGGATTTCACGTTGCAAACCGTCAACGCGCTCAAGAAGGTCCATTAGCGCGCTGCTATTTAACATGCGCTCCATGCGATCGAGCCGATCTTGTAGCGCATCGGAATCAACCGCCTTTGCCGCCATGCTGTATAGCGGCAAGGAGCAGAAAAGCATCAAGATAAATGCAAAAAACCTACCGTGTGCAATTTTCTTCCGTAACCCGCTCACTTCTTGATGCACCATTTTTTAAATCGATTCCAAAATGTCGCACACAGGATAAAAATCAAATTGCGCCTCATGGCCAACCAATCATCAAGAATCGGTGTTATCTATTGGAGATACTGGATCTCAACACGACGATTCTGCTGCCAGGCCGATTCGCTGTGCCCCAATGCCGCAGGCTGCTCTTCTCCATAGCTCATCGCCTCCAACTGGCCGCCCGATGCACCCAACATGCTCATCAACCGTGAAACGGCTTTAGCGCGTCTTTCCCCAAGTGCAAGATTGTATTCCCGTGTTCCCCGCTCATCGCAGTGGCCAGCCAATGTTACTTGTACGCCCATGTTATCGGCAAGATAGCGTGCGTGAGCTTCGATGATTTCCCGATATTCCGGTCTGATATCGCTTTGGTTTAAATCAAAATAGATCTCTCGATTCGATAACGGAGAAGAGGGATCATCCAAAGGAGAGCCTACGTAGTTCGCTCCACTATCGATACCGTCGGCATAGGCTACCCCGGTATTCCGATCCTCGACCGCGGCTCCACCGCTGCTCGCGTCATCCTTTGTGGCAAAGTTTCCACAAGATATGAGCGCCAACGATGAAAACCCTATCGCAACGAGCTGGGCAATATGTTTGTTCATAATATTTCTCCTGACTTTACAAAAAAATCACAGACTAAGACCGCGAAAACTAAAGGGAGATATTCTCATGGTATTACAGTTAGATACAGCGCCAACCCTCTCGCTTTAGTTTTTGCGTCGTTAATAATTCCCGTGTGCAACTTTTTCCGAATGCATCAATTCTTACGATTCCATTATGAATTCAATTGGTTAATAAGTCGGAAAAGATCCTGCTGAAAGATGGCATCATCGAGAAATCAGCCGCTTATGGAAAAAGTTATACACGGAGGTAAATAATTTTGCTCCGCAGTCTCTTCCTGACCCAAAAACCAAGCGGAACGCAACACTTAGGGAGTGAATGACTACAGTAAACAGTATAGGATAGGCACAGACATCTATTCAACGAGAAACTCGATACAGAGCGGAGAAACTCGATACAAAGCGCTCTGTATAACATTTGCCTTAACCGACCTTGGAGAATTGCTCACCGTCCAGCCATTGAATGGCACCTGTCGGACAACGCCGCGTGGCCCGGGGTCTTGCTCGGCAGCCAGCGGAATAATGGACAATGGGAAGGTTCTCCTGCATGCGAATCAGACCCGGGGCCGCATCAAGCGCACACCGCCCGCAGGCATCGCACGCAACCCGACAAAGCGCGAGCGCATCCTCTCCCGCCAAAGGTGAACTGCATTGTACGAACAGTCGATGATTGATGGGTACAATCTCGAATAGATCACGCGGGCATACAATGACGCAATCGCTACAGGCGGTACATTTTTCCACGTCCACGACCGGCAACGAGTCTTCATTCATGTGAATGGCATCGAAGGTACATACCGCCATGCAATCGCCCAGTCCCAGACAACCGAACAGGCATCCCTTACCCCCTCCCGCAACGACCGCGGCCGCGGCGCAACCATCAAAACCGTGGTATTCCGCTATCTGGTGGGCCTGCTTCTTTCCGCCGGCACAGTGCAGGCGCGCCACCCGTTTTTCCCGACGCACTGCCTCGACACCGAGAAATTCGGCAATCGCTTCGATTACCTCGTGGTTCGCCACGGTACACAGACCGGGGGAATGTGTGCCGGCCAGTAACCGTTGCGCAAATGCCAAACAACCCGGTTCTCCACACGCGCCACAATTGGAACCGGGAAGCATATCTTCGAGTGTTTCAAGGCGAGGATCGCCGGCGACCCGAAGGAAACGATATGCTACCGCCAGCACGATCCCAAAGAACAATCCGAGACCTGCCATTATCAATGCGCCATACATTGCATTCTTGCCCCATTCACGTAATCGTTATGAAAATTCGCATACGGAATATACTGAAGTATTCTCTACTGTGGGCAAAATCATCCCAGCCCGACACAACCGAAACCAAACTCCACGAGAGTTTTTTGATCGTTTTATTCAAAACTCCGGCGATAAAAAACTAAGAGCGTGTCTGAGAAATCCCCGGTCTACTGCGGTGGCCCCCGAATTGTGGCCCGCTGCGTTGCGAAAGAGTCAAAAATCGCGTCATGTAGCTCGCTACACTCCCCGATTTATCACCTTCCGCGCCTTGCGGGACCCCAATCGGGCTACCGCCTCGTGACGACCCGGAATTTTCAGACACCCTCTAAAATTGCAATCAGGCGCAGCACAACTACGAAGGATACGACCATCATGCAATTAACCGCAAAATCACCAGCCGCGGGAAACGATGCGGCGGACTTGAAGGGCCCTCAGAATCTTTCGGCCACGACAATTGCGAACCACGGGCAAAAAAAACCGCCGATGAGTGCGCATCCCGATGTAAAAACACTTCAACAAATGCCGAAAAAAGCATTCGAACTCAATGATCCGACGTTGTATCTCAACCGGGAACTGACTTGGCTTGCGTTCAACTGGCGGGTCTTGCACGAGGCGGAAGACGAACGTACCCCGCTGTTGGAGCGCGTCAAATTTCTTGCCATTGTGAGTTCGAATCTTGATGAATTCTTCATGAAACGTATCGGTGGCCTCAAGCAACAATTGGCGGCCGGGATGCAAGAGCTAACCGTGGATGGCCGAACACCCGCACAACAAATCACCGAGTGTCATGTGCAAACACGCGCGCTACGCACAAAGCGGGAAGAAATCTATAACACCCTGGCCGAACTGCTGACGAAGCATGATATTCATCTTGTTGCATATGAAGCCCTTACCAAAAATGAGCGAGCCACACTTCGCGAACACTTCATCCAAAGCATCTTCCCTTTGGTGACGCCACTTGCCATGGACCCCGGGCACCCGTTCCCCTTTATCTCCAACCTCGCCGTTAACTTATTGGTAACGTTGCGCTATCCGGACGGTACCGGCATCCACATGGCGCGAGTCAAAGTCCCGGTAATCAAGGGCGTGGCGCCCAGATTTCTGCGTGTGGGAGAGGGTAATACCTTCGTTACCCTGGAAGATGTGATGCGCCACAATCTCGATCTGCTGTTCCCCGGCATGGAAATCAAGTCCTGCAATCTTTTCCGCGTCACCCGCAATGCCAATGTAGAGATGGACGAAGAAGGGGCGGATGATCTCCTGGAAATGATCCAATCGGAGTTGCGCGAACGCCATTTCGCACCCATCGTTCGCCTGGAGGTGACGCCGAATATGGATCCGGCGCTTCGGGGCATGCTGACTGCGGAACTCGGTCTGGACGCGGATACCGACGTCTTCGAAGTACACGGCATGCTGGCAATGCGCGATTTGTTCCAGATCGCCACGCTGGACATGCCGGAACTGCAAAACACACCGCACCGCCCTATCGAGCATGCGCGTCTCGATCATAACCGGCAGAACATCTTCCACATCATACGCAAGAGCCCTCTTCTACTCCAACACCCGTATGAATCGTTCAGCACCTCGGTGGAACGGTTTCTCCGTACCGCCAGCCAGGACCCCAAGGTGCTCGCCATCAAAATGACACTATACCGGACCTCATCAAGTGGCAACATCATCGCGTCACTGATTGAGGCCGCGCAAAATGGGAAACAGGTTGCTGTACTGGTGGAACTGAAAGCGCGTTTCGACGAAGCAGCCAATATTGGTTGGGCAAGACGCCTGGAGCGCGCGGGTATTCACGTTACCTACGGTGTCGTCGGATTCAAAACCCATAGCAAGGTGATCCTGGTAGTACGCAAGGACTACAACGGCATAAGACGTTACGCCCACATTGGAACCGGTAACTACCATGCCGACACAGCCAGATTGTACGGCGATCTCGGTCTGCTGACCGACGACGAGGCCATCGGTCAGGACCTGACCGAGTTATTCAATTTCCTGACCGGTTATTCGTCACCGTTGGGTTATCGTAAAATCCTGGCAGCCCCTTACACACTGAAAAAGAGTCTTTTGGAAAAGATTGATCGGGAGATCAGCAAACACACCCCCACATCCCCAGGGCTTATTCAATTCAAGGCGAACGCCCTGGAAGATTTCGATATAACCAAGGCCCTGTATCGCGCCTGTCAGGCCGGCGTCAAGGTAGATCTCATCATCCGCGATACCTGCCGGCTGCGTCCCGGCATTCCAGGTCTGAGCGAAACAGCATCCGTCATCGGCATTGTTGGGCGCTTTCTGGAGCACACACGAATCTTCTACTTCCAGAACGGTGGCGATGAGGAATATTACATGGGCTCGGCGGATCTGATGAAACGCAACCTGGAAGGCCGTGTAGAGGTGGTGACGCCGGTGGAAAATCCGGACCTTCGACAGGAGCTTCGACTCATGTTGGATGTGCAGCTCACCGATCTCAGGAGCGCCTGGGATCTACATTCCGATGGCCGTTACACCCAGAGGCAACCCGGGGAAGGTCATGAAACCCGCGGCTCCCAGGAAACACTGAGCTCCGTGGCGGAAACCCGTCGTGCGGCGGCAGCCAAACATAAGCAAGGCAAGATCCGGCGAAAGCTTGTCAACCGGTTCCAGAAACGCCTGAAAACCGTAGTGGACGGTTTGTTGGGAGGGCATCCGTAATGATTTTGCTTCGCAAAATCATATGGCCCTCATGGAAGCTCGAAAAGCAATAAGGCATTTGGCAGGTTACGGCCTTACGGCCTAATCCGCGCTACGCCGATTAAAGGTTTTTTCCATCGACAATCAGGCCGGAAACGCCGCTTTTGATTTCTACATTCTCTGTTCGAGGTTATTCAAGTCCGGGGTATCCATCTAACCGGAGTTCGCATGCCCCGTTACTCATCTTTTAACAGTTCGGAGTGGATTTTCATGGCTGTGCCATAAAATAGTCAGTAAAATCAATTGTGTGTACCCAAGCGACAGGGTGAATTTGTTCTACCGTGATTGACGCTTATGCTTGAGCAGTTGAACAAGAATTTTCCGACATTCTCAGGTAA
>JABDQX010000139.1 GCA_013042035.1 Gammaproteobacteria bacterium | reverse complement strand
AATGGTCTGCCCAGCCAAGCGGCCCGCACCGAGTTCTACCGGCATAATATCTCGGATTCAGGAGGTTAATATGTGGAAATGGGATCAAGGCAGAATGCAATATTTCCAGTACGATATCCTTCGTATCATGGCTGGTTTTGTTGTTGAATACGATCTGAGAAATTGCGAGCCTGCCGTCATCAGAGAAATAACGGGACTGGATTTTTCAGCGCCTGCCACGCATTCGCCATGGAGAAATTATTCTCGAATATTCAAACTATGCCTTCTTGTTTCGGAGCAGAACGATGCCGCAATACCAACAGATGTGGCCAGGATACTGAGCCGTTCCGGTGCCGTGACATGCGACGAATACATACATTTTCTGATCGAGGCGACGACCGATCCCTCACCGGCACTCTCCGACTGGACGGAAACAGGTAGCGGGGTGCGAACCAGAAGTCCCTTATGTTTCTCGCTGAAATACCTTCTCGCAAAGGTGGCCGGGTTGGGTGAGCACATCACGCCAATAAATGAAATTATCGGCGCGTATATGGATAGCGGGTTTACTGGTGATGAAAACGATGAGGATTTTCTTGGCTTGATGCATAAAAGGGGCGCATACGCCGCTTTAACCAAAAAAATTGAACCTCGGCAAGCGCGCGAGAGCATCAAATTCATCTCTCAAATATCCTACCTTCATAATGCCGGGAGCGATATTGTCGTTTCATTGAGCAAGGAGGACGCGCACGATATATTCCAGTCTATCTATCCCATATCCGGTATTCGCGAGCCGGATGGCAATCTGGAAATACAGAGGCTGGCCCACTTTTTTCGGGACGGTAGCGAGCATGATTTCTTTGAATACAGGGGGACAATGCTTTCCGATGAAATAGAAAGCGGGTTTCATGAAGGGAGCAAAGTCAAGAAAACACATATAATTATCGAAAGGAATACAAAGCTGCGCGGGTTTTATTTTGAAAGATCTCCGGTGGCAATCTGTAATTCTTGCAATATGGATACCAGAAAAAAATATCCATGGATGCATCGCGTTCTCGACCTGCATCATATTCTACCTTTGTCGTCCGGGACTCGCGTGGATTCAAAAAAAGGAACAATGCTTGAAGACCTGATGCCTATTTGCCCAACATGCCACAGGGCAATCCATGGATTTTATGACAACTATCTGAGAGAAAGTAACAAAAAAGACTTTACCGATGAGGGCGAAGCTAAGGCCGTTTATGGGCTGGCTAAACAGAAGATAGTGGGAGGTGGTTGTTATGCCCGGTAAAAACAGTGGGTCTACCAAACCACCAATCAGGTTGAAAATTCAACAGCAGATTTTTGAATTTGCTGTAGACGAAGGCATTGAGCTGGCCGATGCCCTGAAACACCATGGATATGACTTCGATGATCTTGTATATGAAGAAAGCCATCAATGGGATGTTCCGAGACCAAAGCCATTGATCGACTACAAAACCAAAGCCAGTGGGATTCCTCTTGTTAGCTTTTTCACCGGTTGTGGCGGCATGGACATTGGTTTTGAAGCGGCGGGCTATAAACATATAGCCGCTTTTGAGTTCAATGAGCTATTTTGCAAGACACTCAGGAAAAATAGGCCAAACTGGAAAGTGTTTGGTCCTCCTACGCATTCGGGAGATGTTTCTAATATCGCTGAAGTTATAGAAACCTTGGAGGAAATTGTCCCTCCGAATTTCAACGGGGTATTTGCGGGCGGGCCGCCATGTCAACCCTTCTCAATAGCCTCGAATCAGAGGTTTCACAAATCAGGTGAGAACTTCAAAAGAATTGGTTTTAAAAATGAGACTGACGGAAATCTCCTGTTTGATTACGTAAATATAGTAAAGCATTTTAGGCCGACATGTTTTCTCATCGAGAATGTACCTGGTTTACGCGATCTGGACGGAGGAGAACAATTATCAGAGGCCATTAAGGAACTTATAAATGTAGGTTATAAAGTAGATAGCCCACTAGTTCTAAATGCAGCTGATTTTGGTGTTCCGCAATTTAGGGAGAGGCTATTCGTAATTGGTAGTAGGAATGGCAAATCGCCAACATATCCGGCTCCAATGGAAATGCATTTTGGCTCGGGATCAGTTCTAAGTAGGAATCAAGGCAAAGCAAACAATACAGAGACTAGAATTCACAAACTGAATTCTGTTCAAAGGTATTGCGGGCTAGACTATGGTCAAAGAGATCAACTAGGGCGTGTTGACCGATTGAATCCCCGCATCCCCTCAAAGACTGTTATTGCTGGTGGAACGAATGGTGGAGGAAGATCTCATTTGCATCCTGAAATACCCAGAACATTGAGTGTTAGAGAATGCGCCAGGCTACAAACATTTCCCGATGAATATACATTTGTTGGCTCGACGGCACGCCAATTCACTCAAGTAGGCAATGCCGTTCCTCCAGTTCTGGCCGCACAACTTGGTTTAGCTATCGCATCTTCTGTATTCCGCGCAAGCTAATGAGTGTCCCGAATATCTCATCCAGCAGGCCCATAAAGAGGACAAGATCATGACCGGCTGGCCGGGATATTACATTTGCGCCGAAGGACGGTATGACGAAAATTCCCAATCCAGAAGGGCCGGGATCTTTATCGGTCCGGAGTTCGGCACGGTCTCCCGCCCCGATCTGGTGGCCGCGAGCCGGGAGGCACTGGACGCCGGTTTCGATATCCTGATCGCCTGCGCCTTCAACTACGACGCCCACTCTTCCGAATTCAACAAACTCGGCCCGGTGCCGGTCCTGAAAGCCCGCATGAACGCCGATCTGCACATGGCCGATGATCTTAAAAACACCGGGCAGGGAAATCTGTTAGTGATCTTCGGGGAGCCGGATGTAGAAGTGCTGGCGGCGAAAAACGACGAGATGCGGATCAAAATCAACGGCGTGGATGTATTCCATCCCCAAACGGGCGAAGTGGTCTCCGATGGCCCGGACGGCATCGCCTGCTGGTTTATCGACACCGACTACAACGAAGAAAGTTTCTTCGTGCGCCACGCCTATTTCCTGGGGGCCAGTGATCCGTATAAATCCCTGAAGACGACACTGAAGGCCGAGATCGACGCCGACGCCTGGGCAACATTGAACCGCGACACCTCCCACCCGTTTCCGAAACCCGAATCCGGGCGAGTCGCGGTGAAGGTGATCAACCACCTGGGGGACGAGGTAATGAAGGTGTTGAGGGTGTGATTTTCTTTAACTACAAATGACTCAGAGAAAACAAATGGCAAGACTATCAAAGATTTATACCAGAACCGGCGACAAAGGCACCACGGGACTTGCCGATGGTTCACGGGTGGAAAAAGACGATCAGCGCATGCAGGCCATTGGTGAGGTCGATGAGCTGAATAGCTTTGTCGGTGTGTTATTGGCGCAGGATATTCCTGACAAGGCCAGAGATACATTAACCGGCGTGCAACACGCGCTGTTCGATCTGGGAGGAGAACTGGCAATTCCGGGTTCCACGGCGATTACGCCGAAATACGTGGCAACCTTGGAGCAAGCACTGGACGATTTTAATCAGGAACTACCACCACTCAAGGAATTCATCCTGCCAGGCGGTGGCCCAGGGGCAGCGGCCTGCCATGTGGCTCGTTCCGTGTGCCGACGCGCCGAGCGGTGTCTTGTAACCCTGACGCGGGATGTGGAAGTCAACCAGGAAAGCCGACGCTACATCAATCGACTGTCGGATCTTCTGTTCGTGTTGGCACGGGTGCTTGCCCGCCGCGAAGGTGGTGAGGTGTACTGGAAGCGTGGGTAATTTATCCCTCCAGCATCTATCGATTCGTAGGGTTGGCCCTCATAAGCGCCAACCTAACCGCCGCTTACATTTTTCCACTCTGTGCTCTTGTACTACTATCCGGCAGTTTCTTGTTTTTTGTGAACATTTTTCACCATCCCTGGCCCTGGATCCCGGCATCCATGCCGGAATGACGGCAACAGCAAAATCAAAAGCGGCCGAACTGAATAACGCCGCTTTCGTCATTCCGCCAGGGATTGGCGGAACCCAGTACCAGGGACGGCGACAAAACTTGGTTGCGGCCCGGCTGCGCTAGGGTTCTCTGTGGTAGAGGTGCGCGTGGAATACGGCGCGGAGCACCTATTCCACCCTACGGATCAATGACATACTTTGCCGCGCGAAATTATTCCGCCTCATTGGCGGCCAGTTCCGCGTAGGCCGAGGCGTCCAGAAGCATGTCTGCCGGTATTGGTCCGGACGGGCGCAAACGCAGAATCCATCCCTCACCATATGGATCGGTGTTGACCAGTTCCGGCGCATCCCCAAGGGCATTATTGACTTCAGCCACCTCGCCATCGACCGGGCTATAGATATCCGCAGCGGCCTTTACTGACTCGACGATTGCCAATTCCTGTCCCGCCTCCGCGATTCGACCGGGATCGGGTAAATCGATATACACCAAATCACCCAGCATTTCCTGTGCATGATCGGTGATGCCAATGGTAATGGTTCCATCTTGTTCCGTTTTAACCCATTCGTGGGTTTTGGCATATTGGAGTTGTTCGGGTACGTTACTCATGAGAAATCCTCATACTTGACGCCTGATGATTGGCGATTGATAAAACCGGGATTTATACAGATCCGCTCAAGACAACACAAGTTGCAACGAGGCTGTTTACGGCAAATATCCTTGCCGTGACTCACCAATAATGCGTGGTATTCATTGAACAATACGCTATCGGTGGGCAAGGCCTGCTCGAAATTCAAGCGCAGATCCTCATAGGGAAGATCATCGCGAAAAATACCCAGACGGGAAAAGATCCGGCGTGTGTAGGTATCGATGACGAATACCGGCCGATGGAAGGCATAGAGCAGAATATCATCGGCCGTCTCCGGACCGACGCCATGGACCGCAAGCAGCGCGCTACGCAGCTCGGTTGTGTTCCATTGGGAAAGTTGGGAATGAGCGCCTTGTTCGATGTACCACACGCAAAGCGCCCGCAAGCGCTTTGCCTTTATATTGAAGTAACCGGAAGGCCGAATCAGCCCGGCCAGTTCGGTAACGGGCAATGCGATGATTTTACCCGGATCAAGACAATCGGAATCCTTTAGGTTGGTAACTGCCTTTTCCACATTGGTCCATGCCGTATTCTGAGTCAGCACCGCACCGACCATCACCTCGAATGGCGATTCAGCCGGCCACCAATATTGTGGTCCATGGCACTTTTTCAGTGCGTGATATACCGACAATAACGGTTGCGCTTCGCGGGTTGACACGCCGCACCCTTTTTCACAAAAAGATTCAGAAAGTTACATGGAGCAGCCTGCCGTCGCAGCATTTATCTGCGCGCTGCAAGCAGGGTATTCGGGGGGGCATTATTTTTGAAATAGCCTAGAATTCCCCGCAAAATCGCCTTGGCCACACGCCACTGGTGTTGCGAGCTTCTTAGCCTTCGTTCTTCGTCGGGATTGGAGATAAAGGCGGTTTCCACCAAAATAGAGGGGACATCCGGTGATTTGAGGACCATGAATCCGGCCCGATGAACCTGAGGCTTATGGGTCTTACCCAATTTCTTCAACTGATTCAGGACGCTGTTCCCCAATTTGACGCTATCGTTCAATGTGGCCTTCTGGGATAGATCCAGCAATACGGAGGCAAGCAGATTGTCCTTGTCATTCAACCTGACGCCCCCCACCAGATCGGATGAGTTTTCACGGTCGGCCAGCCATTTCGCCGCTTCACTGCTGGCACCGTTTTCCGACAACACATACACGGATGATCCGTATACCAGGGGATCACGAAATGCATCCGCGTGAATGGAGATAAACAGATCGGCCTGGCGGGTACGCGCGATTCGCGTTCGCTTCTGAAGCCCTACGTAGTAGTCGCCACGCCGTACCAGGAAAGCATCAATACCACGTTGCTGATTGAGGAGTGTCTTCAATTTCTTCCCTATGGCAAGAACGACATCCTTTTCCCGCGCACCAAGTCGACCGATTGCACCGGTGTCTTCTCCACCATGACCCGGATCGACGGCGATGATAACCTTTCGCAGTTTTATCGGGATTTTTGCGGGAGGTTTTCTCGCGGGAGATTTCGATGAAGGCAACTCGGCCTTGGGCGCGTCCGACTCACGCAGAAGATCGATAACCAATCGGTGCCCATACTCCCGGTTGGGTCGTAATAAAAAACTCTTTGGATGGACGGGACGCTTCAGATCGAGTACAACTCGTAAATTCCCTCGTTTATGGGCAGCGTAGCGTATTCGCTTGAGCAGAGGATCCAATGCCTGCGGCTTCGGTGGGGCAATTCCCATGTGAACGTTCGGCATATCGATAACGACCCGATCGGGCCGCACCAACGAAAACATGGTATGTTTCACCGGCGCGCTGATATCGAATACAACGCGTGTATGGTCCGGTGCCGGCCACATACGCAGGTTTTTTATCTCGGCGGAGGCCATCGCGGCCCTGTCGGCGAGAAAAAAAATCAGCGCGATGCCAAGCGTGCGTAAAAAAACTCCCATTACTGGAGAAACCCTTCCGAGCCTTTTTAGATCTGTTTGAATTCCATGCGCAACTTTTCCCGAATCCGTTATTTCCAATCGGTAATAAACTTCAAGGGGAAATCGAAAACCCACGGGGAAAGCCGCACACAAGAGTATTTAAAGTACTTTGTTGGAATGTATGAGGAAATTGCGGAAAAAGCAAGCTAAAATGCCGAATTATCCAAGGTCACCAAACGCCCCGCGGCAAGTACCGTAATCGATATTGCCAAATCAGCAGTAGGGATGCCCCCATTACCCCGCTCCGGCCATTCGATAAGAAACAGGGCCTTTTCATCGAAATAATCACGAATACCAATATATTCAAGCTCTTCCGGGTCTTGCAATCGATAGAGATCAATATGATAAATACGTAGTGGGGGTAACGACTTCCCGGATAATACCCCGAGTGCGGTATAGGACTCTATCAGTGTGTAAGTGGGGCTCTTGATGGGCTCGGTAATACCGAAGGCGCGTATTACCCCACGCGCCAGTGTAGTCTTTCCGGCACCCAATTCGCCTCGCAAATAGAGGATGCCGCCATCTCTCCAGGCCCGGGCGATGTCCGCGCCGAGCCTTTCCATGGCATCGGCATCAGAAATAAACCGCTTCATGAAAAACTATCCGGAGAAAAATGATGAAATGGATCGATATAGCAGAGATCGATGAGTTTCCCTCGAACACTTCCAAGGCCGTGACGGTCGAGGGAACAAAAATCGCCGTTTTTAACTTGAAGGGTGAATTTTATGCCATTGAGGATGCCTGTACCCACGATTATAAAACCCTGACAGGTGGTGCGATCGACGGTGATCAGGTCATCTGCCCCTGGCATGGTGCACGCTTCCATATCAAGACCGGCGAGGCCCTGAGCGCACCGGCCTATGATCCGGTCGCGACATTTACCACCCGGGTCGAAAACGGTATGGTGCAAGTTGCTTGGATTGACGAATAGTCGTGATGAAGACGCATTTCACATAAATTTTCGCGGTTACTCCCGACGGAGCCGAAAGTAACCGCGAGAATTTATAGCTGGATGCCGGAGAAGGCCATGAAGGCCATGGACATCAGGCCCACCGTGATGAAGGTAATACCCAGCCCCTGAAGGCCTGCGGGGACGTCACTGTATTTGAGTTTTTCCCGGATACCGGCGAGCGCAGTGATGGCAAGCGCCCAGCCAACGCCACTGCCGATACCGTAGGTGATACTCTCGGCAAAACTGTAGTCCCGCTCCACCATGAACAGGGATCCCCCGAGGATTGCGCAGTTTACGGTGATAAGCGGCAAAAATATGCCAAGCGCGTTATAAAGCGCGGGAACATATTTATCGAGAATCATCTCCATGATCTGAACGATGGCGGCGATGACACCAATGTAGCTGATAAGACCAAGGAAGCTCAGGTTTACATCTGGGAACCCGGCCCAGGCCAGGGCGCCTTCCTTGAGCACGTAGACGTAGAGAAGGTTGTTTACCGGCACGGTGATGACCTGAACCACCACCACGGCGATACCCAGTCCCAGAGCGGTTTCTATCTTCTTGGAGATAGCCAGAAAGGTGCACATCCCCAGAAAGAAGGCAAGCGCCAGATTTTCGATGAAAATCGACTGGATTAGCAGACTGAGGTGCGTTTCCATCATATGGCCTCCATTCGATGTACTTGAATCTTATATTCGGATTTTTCCACCTGCTCCGGTTTCCAGGCCCGCAGCGCCCAGATCAGAAGCCCGATGATGAAAAAGGCGCTGGGAGCCAGAAGCATCAGGCCATTGGCGTTGTACCACCCGCCATCGGTCGTCAGGGGAAGAATCGTTACGCCGAAGATGGTGCCGGAACCGAATAATTCCCGGAAAAAGGCCACTGCGATGAGGATGACGCTATAACCCAGGGCATTACCGATGGCATCCAGGATACTCATCCCTACACCGTACTTCATGGCGAAGGCCTCGGCGCGACCCAGTACGATACAATTGGTGATGATAAGCCCCACGAAAACCGACATGCGCTTACTGATATCGTAGGCGTAGGCCTTGAGCATTTCATCCACGACAATGACCAAAGAGGCAATAATGGTCATGTGGATGATGATGCGCACGTTGGTGGGAATATGGTTTCGGATGAGACTGATGGAGGCATTGGAGAGCACCAGTACGGCGATGACCGCCACGCACATGGTAAGCGCCGTATCCATCCGAGTGGTAACCGCCAGGGCCGAACATATCCCCAACATCTGGAGGGTGATGGGGTTGTTATCGAATACCGGGTCGTAGAGAACTTGCTTTGGTCCGGAAGATGCCATTGTCTTATTCCTGAATTATGGGAAAACTTTGTAAATATCTTTTCGATCCAGAACAACTCGTACGGTTAACGAGTTACCTTCTAATTTCATGCCGACTCGATTAGTCTCTTAGAGTGTATTTTTCCATCTTTTCAACCTTCCGAATTCGCACGCAGTTTAGCCAGATAAGGTCCAAACCCATTATCACCAAGCCAATAACGCATCATGTTACTGACCCCTACCGAGGTGAGAGTGGCACCGGCAATCCCATCCACCTGATGAACGGCCCCATCGCGCGAGTCATCGACGCGACCTTTGACGACTTCCAATCGGGGCGAACCTTGCTCGTCGTGGGAGAATTTGCCAACCCAGCGGGCGCGCCATTTGGGATTGTCGATTTCACCGCCTAATCCCGGCGTTTCCGCGTGTTCATAGAAGCTGAGTCCGGTGACGGTCTTGATATCGGACTCCAGGGCAAGGAAACCGTACATGGTTGACCACAGACCGTAGCCGTGCACAGGTATAATAAGGTTCTGCAGTTTACCTTCACGCCGGACCAAATAGACACTTGCCTGTTGCGCGCGCCGTTTTATGTTGGCGACATCGCGCTCGTTCGGGATAGGATAATTTCGGGTGGGGTCCTTGGATGCCTTACGCTGGTCATGGGTCTTGGGATTCGAAATATCCACATACTCACCGCTACCCAGATCGACAACCCGTACTTCCACCCGCTCGTCGAACAGCGTCTGAATGTCCTCGGTTTTCTCCTCATCCAGCAACCCGGCTGATTCGAGGATGACTCGGTTTTTCTCCAGAGCCTTATTGGCCACCTGCATGGGACGCAGGGTAATGGCTACGCCGGATACGATGACGGAACAGACAAAGCAAAGAGAAACCGTGACGACGAGCATCTTGGCCGCGCTATCATTAGGCATGGAGCGCCATTTCGCCAGCAGGCCAGTAGAGGATTGTGCTTGTTTTTCGGACATGATTGCGATTCCGTAAGATAATTTTAGGAGTCTGACTAGGAGCTGGATTCTAAATCTGCCAAAGAAATCCCGGAGGAATATTCTGTAAATAGATCACGGTGATGTTTTATTTCAACGGCCTTGCGCCCAGCTTTTTCAGTTGGTTGCTTCCGGGATCGACAACAAACCCCATGTTCTCCAACACAACGACACCTAGAATGGGTTCGGTTCCCCGTGGCCCGAATATGATCTGGGCGACTGTCTCCTGTCCCATAAAGGCAACCCGGACAAACCCCAGCTCGTACTCGACTTCTTCTCCATTAGCCAGTTCGTAAACGGATTTCCACTCTTTCTGTATGCCGATTTTTTCAAGTTCCTCGGCGGGCGCCATGCAGTCTATGGAGCCGGTATCGACCAGAAACTCGGATTCATAGGGTCCGTTTGTTCTCGCGAGATTAAATACTTCGGTCGTTACGTGGGTTACGCCCATGATTTCTCTCCGTAATGATTTTGCCCCGCAAAATCATATTCCCCCGCTATTATGAACCACTTCATAGTAGAGCTTTTCCAGCTCATTCTTGTGCTCGGTCTCTTCATTGGCCAGAAAACCGAAGAGATCCCTGATGGGACCGGGCGAGGTGGATTCCGCCAGGGAACGATACTGTTCCATGGCGGCGTGTTCACGTCCCAGTGCATATTGTAGGACCGCCTGATCATCCGGCGTCTGGCCGAGTTCCGGCAGGTGAACGGCGTCGGAAAAGCGACCGTCGCTGGCCGGTGTCGCTACTTTTTCCCGGAGCTGGTCCTCGATATCCGATCGATCACGCAATGCCTGGAAAAGATCGAAGTGGCGCTGTTCTTCCTGGGCCAGTTCCTCCACCAGATAGCGAATCCGCTTGCTGACCCGGGGCGTCAGATCGGCATAAAAGTCCCGGGCGACACGCTCGAACTCAACGGCTACATCAAGGATTTCGGCCAGACTTTTTTTCGATTGCAGCCGTTCATAACCGTGCGGCTTTCCTTCAGTCATTTCCCTCTCCCCTTATCATCGCTATTTGTCATCGCCATTCGCCATGGATATGGCATTGAAATAGCCGTCGATACTAGCCGCCACTCGGTGCCCGTCGGCCACCGCATGGATCACATCCGGGCCGTTGACGCAGTCGCCCGCCGCCCACAGCCAGGATTCTGAAGTGCGGCCATTGGCGGACACCTTGAGCCGTCCCCGGTTCCATTCCAACTGTTCGGTCAGGGCCTCTCCCAGCAGGTTCGTATCCGACATCTGCCCGATGGCCTCGATCACCATCTCCCCGTGATGAATCCGTTCATCACTATCATCATAACTGGGCGCGAAGCGTCCCTCATCATCGAAAATGGAGATGACCCGCCAAGTCTTCAGTCCAACCAAGTTGTCACCGTCGATGATGATCTCCTGGGGACCCCGTGCATCCAGGATCTCGATGCCCTCCTCCAGACTTTCCTTGACCTCTTCCGGATCGGCCAGGAAATGATCGAAATCTTCCAGGGCGGTTACGGTAAGATTAACCTCTCCGTAGGTCTGTTTTTGCAGACGGGCCATGCTGCGGGCGATATCCATGGCGACATTTCCACCGCCGATAACCACCACCTGGCGCGGCGCTTCAATGGTTTTGCCCTCGGTAATGGCGCGCAGCAGGTCCACTGATTT
>JABDQX010000136.1 GCA_013042035.1 Gammaproteobacteria bacterium | reverse complement strand
GGGTATCAATGGCGAAGGCCGCGTGACCCCGCTGATGCCGGGCTGCCAGGTGATTTCCACCGTCATCGGTAAGGACGGTTCCGTGCTGGCGAAAA
This sequence comes from Gammaproteobacteria bacterium, assembly GCA_013042035.1. Taxonomy (GTDB): domain Bacteria; phylum Pseudomonadota; class Gammaproteobacteria; order HK1; family HK1; genus JABDQX01. Next base: position 3,068 of record JABDQX010000136.1, on the reverse strand, counting down.
ACGAGATCTGGAATACCCCGGAAGGCAAGGGTGTCGATCACAGCCCAGTGCAGCCTCATACCGCCGGACGTCGGGCCAGAACCTGTGAATCCTGTCACAGCAACCCCAAGGCCCTGGGTTATGGCATTGAGAATGGACGATTCATGCGGGGCTATGAGAATGATCTGGTCGTGGATCTCCAGGACGCCAAGGGAAGGCTGATTCCCGGCAAGACTAGCGTCCAGTCTCCGGCCATCCCGAAACTCGACCACGATCTCTCCCAAATCGTGACCCCCGACGGCAGGCAACTCGTCTCTGTCGGTTCACACTGGCCGCTCGGCGGACCGCTGCCCCAGGAGATGCGTGAAAAAATGGAACGCACGGGTCTTTGCATGGGGTGCCACCAAAAGCAGGCCGACGAGGAATTCTGGAAAAAGGTGGCCGAATCCGGCTGGCGCACCAATGAAGCCCATCAGGAATTGATGGGCAAGGCCATTGATGCCTATGCCGAGCGTCAGGGCACCGGCGAATCGCAACCAAAAGCAGCGGCCGCAAAATAGGAAAAGAGAGACCCCTCACCACAGAGATCACAGAGTTAAGATAAGAGAGTAAAGAGGAGAAAGAGCATATGAAAAGCGATCTATTCTTTTTCTTCTCTCTCTTTACTCCGTGCTCTCTGTGTTCCCTGTGGTGTATATATTCTTTGTCTTTCTTTGGTTGCAGCTCGGCTTCCCGTGGACATGATCTTTTGTAGATAATCATTATGCTCAAAAACATCCCCGCCAAAACCATCCTGGTCATTCTCGCCATCGGTACCTTCATCGGTTTCGCCATCGTGGGCAGTTTCAATGCCTTCATGGATTACACCTCTAGCAACGAATTCTGTTCCACTACCTGCCACGAGATGAGTACGGTAACCGAGGAGTACATGACTACTCCTCTGTACAAAAATAACCACGGTTTCCGCGTCAAATGCGCCGATTGTCACGTGCCCAAGCCCTTATTTGCCAAACTATGGCGCAAGGTAAAGGCCAGCCGTGAGATCTACCACAAGGTCATGGGCACCATTGATACGCCGGAAAAGTTCGAGGCCAAACGCATCGTGCTGGCCAGGAATGAATGGCGAAGACTAAAAGAATCCGACTCCCGCGAGTGCCGAAGTTGCCATGTCTATGAAGCCATGACAATCAGTACTCAGCCCAATGATGCGCGTTTCTGGCATCCCGTCGCCATGGATTGGGGCTTGGATAAGGACTACAGCTGTATCGATTGCCATAAAGGGTTCGTACACCAGTTGCCCGATCTGAAAGGGGAAATCAAAAAGGCGGAGGAACAATTCAAAACCGTTTTGGCGGCAGATGCATTAACCGGGAATACATTGATCGGCGGGGTACTCTACGCAACCCGTGTCATGGAACTTTACTCGGGGGTGGGAGCGGACGCCGAAGCCCTTGTCATCGCCAAACTGGTGCCGGGAACCCCGTTGACGGTACTGGCGCGGGAAGATGGTCGGTTCCAGGTGCGCGTCCAGGGCCGTAAATATCAAAACAATCGCCAAACCCTATACAAAATGGGCGACCAAATGGTGGCTTTGGCCCTGATGCTGGAAGAGCCTCTGGTGTCAAACGGAAAAGTCACCCAAGACAGCGCCACGGGCCTTACCTGGCGCCCCGCCGAGTTGGAGGGTTGGGTATCCCGTGAGGGGCTTGTCAGCCGGATCGCCCCCCTGTGGGATTATGGCAAGGCGCTGTATCAAAACGAGTGTGTGAGTTGCCATGTAGTCTTCTCACCTTCCGATTTCTGGGCCACCCAGTGGGAAAACAAAATCCACGACATGCAGCGCAAGATCGATCTCACACCGGAACAGACCAACGTCATGTTGCGATACCTGCAACATCATGCCAAACCCCAGGGGGAGATCTGACGACGCGAAGCGTTATTCAGCCGATATAAGTTGGGTTAGGTGTCGAGCCACCGTAACCCAACAATGCGAGATGCCGGAACCCAACACTTTCGCTGAATTCTAATTCTACTTTGTCACATTTCGGCATACTGGCCCACAAGCCCAGCCTGTAAAGAAAAATTCCGTGTAAATCCGGTTCTATAAAGGCAGAAGTGGCGCGTTCAAACGAGACTTGGGGGCCGGTGAATCTAATCTGACAAAGTAGAATTAGGATGAGTCGTTAAAGCAATTATGAGAATCGGTCACGGCTACGATGCTCACCGTTTCACCATCGGGCGTCCCCTTGTTCTTGGCGGGGTAACGATTCCGCACCGGCAGGGCCTGCTTGCCCACTCCGATGGGGATGTGCTGATCCACGCCCTTTGCGATGCACTCCTGGGAGCAGCCGGACTTGGCGACATCGGAAGGCATTTCCCGGACTCGAGTTCAGAATTCAAAGACATCGACAGCCGGATTCTGCTGCGCGCGGTGATGGATAAGCTGCGAGAAATGTCGCTGCCAGTATCCAATGCGGATCTTACGGTGGTTGCGCAAGCCCCGAAGATCGGGGCTTTCATCCCAACCATGTGCTCCAATCTGGCATCGGATCTCGGTATCGATCACGGCCGCCTCAATATCAAGGCAACCACAACGGAAAAGATGGGATTCACGGGGCGCGGCGAGGGAATCTCGGCCCATGCGGTGGTATTGTTGGAAGAATAACCTTGAATAAGAGCCTGACAGGCTCTAATTATCCCGGAATCGCCAAATGACGGACAATAATGTAAAAGGTATACGTCTCGGTACCGCCAAGGCCGGGATTCGACGGCATACCGGTATTCAGCCCCCTGAAGAAAAAAACAACCGGGAAGATCTGGTACTCATTGAGGTCGCGGAAAATACCGCGGTCACCGCCATGTTTACCCGCAATGCATTTTGCGCGGCGCCCGTACACGTGGCGCGCGGGCACCTGGATATCACCCCCCCCCGTTTTTTGCTCATCAATTCCGGAAATGCCAATGCCGGAACCGGCGAACAAGGGCTTATCGACGCCATGGCATGCTGCCGGAGCGTGGCTGAACAGACCGGTTGCTCGCCGGAAGCGGTACTGCCGTTCTCAACCGGTGTCATCGGGGAACGGTTACCC
>JABDQX010000135.1 GCA_013042035.1 Gammaproteobacteria bacterium | reverse complement strand
AAATCCGATTCTGATTGAACGCCCCATCGTACTGGTCGATAACAAGGTCGCGCTGGGCCGTCCAATCGATAGAATTGTCGAGATACTGTAAGGCATCCAACAGGGAACCTACGTAACCAATCCGGTTTGATGTGGCCGAATTCCGCTACGCTTTCCCAACCCTTCGCGCTGCTAGTGGCTGAACGTACTGTTTCTTTGGCTTTGAAGCCCGAGTCACAAATGCGTTGTTCAACAACCGGCAGCATCCATTGATTCTCCATACGACCATAATCGAAGGAATTTAGCGTGCGTAGCACCAGCCCGCTTTCTCCCCCCCTGCCGATCCGTTCCGGTGACAGGATTCGTTGGGATCAGTTGTATGGCGCGGCCAGGGGGCTCGCCATCGCCGAGGCCGCCCGCGCCCACACCGGTCCTGTTGTGGTGGTGATGCCGGATACGGCATCCATCAACCGTTTGGCGGACGAGCTTGGTTTTTTCGCCTCAGGTACCGATATCGGCACCGACACTGATGCCGGCACGTTGCCGCTTTTCCATTTCCCCGATTGGGAAACGCTTCCCTACGATATCGCCTCGCCCCACCAGGACATCATCTCCCAGCGTCTGGCCACACTCTATCGGTTGCCCGGACTCACGGACGGTATCCTGCTGGTGCCGGTCGCGACCCTGATGACCCGGCTCGCGCCCCGTGATTATCTCGAGGCCGGTGCCCTGGTGCTTACCCAGGGCGATCGACTGGACATAGCGCGGATGCGCGAACGGTTTACCATCGCCGGCTACCGGGCGGTGGGTCAGGTCATGGAACATGGCGAGTTCGCCGTGCGCGGTTCTTTGTTGGATCTCTATCCCATGGGCAGTCCACTGCCGTACCGTATCGATTTACTCGGGGACGAGGTGGACAGCATCCGGACCTTCGACCCGGAGACACAGCGTTCCCTGAAAAAGGTATCCGGGATAAATCTGCTCCCGGCCCGGGAATTTCCCATGACGGAACAGGCCATCGAACGGTTTCGTGGTGCCTGGCGCGCGCATTTTTCCGGGAACCCCACGGAGAGCCTTTTATATCGGGATATCAGCAACGGGTTGGCGCCATCGGGTATCGAGTACTACCTTCCGTTATTCTTCGAAACCACCGCCACCTTGTTCGACTATCTTCCCGGTGACAGTCTGATAATGGTCGAGGGCAGTGTGCTCGAGATCGCGGAAGCCTTTTGGGAAGAGGTGCGTGGACGTTTCGAACAGCGTCAAGATAACGACGTTGATCGTCCTCCTCTCACACCCGATGTTCTCTTCTTGCAAGCCCATGAGGTATTCGGTGCACTGCGTGGTTTTCGTCAGGTCCGTTTTGGCCGCGGTGAGGCCGTCGTTGATCCGGAAAATCCCGAACAAGACAATCAAACTATCCAACCCGAATCATCACCAGGGTTAAAAGAATTCGCTACCCGCGCACCCGTCAATCTCCCCGTCGACAGCCGCGCTCCCAAGCCATTGGGTATCTTGCAGGACTTTCTGCATAGCTTCGAGGGCCGGGTCTTGTTCGTGGCCGAAACGCCGGGCCGCCGGGAAATATTACAGGAACTCTTCCATGCCAATGGGATCCAGCCGGCGCTTTTCCCCGACTGGCACGGATTCCTCACGAGCGAATCACCCCTTGGGCTTACCGTTGCCGTCCTTGAACAGGGCGCCATGCTCTCCGAATCGCCGACACACCCGGCCATCGCCATCATCGCCGAGACCCAGCTTTTCGGGCATCGGGCCATGCAGCGGCGTCGGCGCAAAAAGCCCACTCGGGACGCCGAAACCATCGTTCGCGATCTGGTGGAACTGGCCCCAAACGCCCCGGTGGTTCACGAGATCCACGGCGTCGGCCGCTACCGGGGGCTGGAGACTCTCACTGTCAGCGATATCACCAGTGAATTCCTCACTCTCGAATATGAAGGTGGTGACAAGCTCTACGTCCCGGTCGCTAACCTCCATCTCGTCACCCGTTACACCGGTGCCGATGCCGATCACGCGCCCTGGCACAAACTCGGTAGCCAGAAATGGATCAAGGTGCGCCAAAAGGCGGCTCAGAAGGCCTACGACGTGGCAGCCGAACTCTTGGACATCCAGGCCCGGCGGGCGGCCCGCACCAGCTCTCCCCTGGATATCAACGAACTCGAACAACAGCTCTTCGCCGAAGGGTTTCCCTTCGAAGAGACCCCGGATCAACTCGCCGCCATCACCGCCACCCTGGCGGATCTCGCTTCCGACAAGCCCACCGACCGGCTGATTTGCGGCGATGTCGGTTTCGGCAAAACAGAGGTCGCCATCCGCGCGGCGTTTGCCGTCGTCAACAATAGCCGTCAGGTGGCGATCCTGGTGCCCACCACCTTGTTGGCGCAACAACACTTTCAGACCTTCAGCGACCGCTTCGCCGACTGGCCGGTGCGGGTAGCCCAGCTTTCCCGATTCATCACCAAACCCCAGCAGAATATCGTATTAAAAGAGTTGGCGGCCGGCCGGATCGATATCGTCATCGGCACCCATCGGTTGTTGCAGTCCGATATCAAGTTCAAAAACCTGGGGCTTGCCATCCTCGACGAAGAACATCGCTTCGGCGTGCGGCAAAAAGAACGCTTAAAGACGCTGCGCGCCGAGGTCAACGTTCTCACCCTCACCGCCACCCCCATCCCTCGTACCCTCAACATGGCCCTGTCCGGTATGCGGGATCTTTCCCTCATCGCCACGCCCCCGGAGCGGCGCCTGTCCATCAAGACCTTCATCCGGCAATGGGACGCCAACACCCTGCGCGAGGCCATGCTCCGGGAGATCAAACGGGGCGGTCAGGTCTATTTCGTCCACAACCGGGTCGAGGACATCGAGAAGATCGCCGGGGAGATTGGAGAACTTGTGCCCGAGGCCCGCGTCCACATCGCCCACGGCCAGATGCCCGAAAACCAACTCGAACAGGTCATGCTCGACTTCTACCACCAGCGCTTCAACGTGCTCGTTTGTACCACCGTCATCGAGGCCGGTATCGACGTCCCGTCGGCCAACACCATCATCATCCATCGAGCCGATCGCTTCGGTCTGGCCCAGCTCCACCAGCTTCGGGGCAGGGTAGGGCGCTCCCACCACCGGGCCTATGCCTACCTCATCATTCCGCCCCGAAAGGCCATGACCGCCGATGCCGTGAAACGCCTGGAGGCCATCGAGGCACTGGAAGACCTTGGGGTGGGCTTTAGCCTGGCGACCCACGATCTGGAGATCCGGGGCGCGGGAGAATTGCTGGGCCAGGAACAAAGCGGACAAATTCAGGAAGTCGGTTACGCCCTCTACATGGATCTGCTGGAACGCGCCATCGTGGCTCTCAAAGCCGGCAGGATGCCCGAACTGGATCGGCCCCTGGAGCACGGCAGCGAAATCGATCTCCGTATCCCCGCCCTGATTCCGGATGACTACCTCCCCGATGTCCACGGGCGGCTCCTCATGTATAAACGCATCGCGGGCGCGCCGGATGCCGAGGCCCTGGAGAACCTCCAGGTCGAGATGATCGACCGCTTTGGCCTGCTGCCGGAACCCGTAAAGAATCTATTCCACATCACCGAATTCAAATTGGAAGCCTATGCCCTGGGCATCAAAAAGATCGACTTCGGGGAAAAGGGCGGGCGCATCCTGTTCCACCCGGAACCGGACGTGGATGTCGACAAGATCATCGCGCTGGTCCAAAAGGAACCGAGAGTTTACAAGCTGGAGGGGGGCGACAAATTGCGGGTGGTGAAGGAGATGCCGGCGGGAGAGGAGAGGGTGAAGGTGTTGGGGGAGGTGTTGGGGCGGCTGGGGTGATTTATTACTGAGCGGTGGGGGTGGTTATGACGAATTATGAGTTGGGTTGATACGGGTAGATCGGTGGCCTATCTCCGGATTGAAATAGCAAAAATCGAGTCCGCGGAACTATGGACGTCCAGTTATTTATAAGTTTGCTCTCGGAGCCTCAGCATGTTTGGCTTATTGCCGTGTTCGCGGTATATCTCTTATTCATCCTCGTTTTCTCCATTGTCTACTACGGCTTGTATCGATGGGATACACGCTCTTTTGTGTTCAACACCGACATAACGAATGCCCGGATAGAGGAACTTCAGCAACGTGTTAAAAATTGGGGTAACCACATGCGTATGTTTATGGCTGCCCAGTCTTCGATAGATACAGGTAAGGCAGTGTTGCGCACGACGAAGAGGAGGATAATCATTGAGATAGAGAAGAGTCTCGTGGAGACTGCGGATTATGTGCTTGACTATTACACCGACGATCCAGGTCGTGGCGTCGTTATACACTATCTACGTCTTAGTGATAGTAAGGAAAATAGAATTGTTTCGTATCCCATCCATAGGCTACCAGAAACACTTGAAGAATTCCGTGATAGTATCGTTAAGGTTGTTGGGGACTTGAAACAGAAAATCGATAGAACGAAATACCGATTTGAATCGGCAAGTGATCGTCACCCGGAAGTATGGTCTTATTTTGACTTCCTCTACTTCAGCACCATTACCCAAACCACCGTCGGATACGGAGATATCCTGCCCAATTCCACAACAATCAGAATGTTTGTTATGAGTCAGGCGCTGATTGGACTCGTTTTATTCGTCGTTGTGATAAATCTATCCGTGAATGCCTTTGTGATTTCCCATTGAAAAAAGAGATTGTAAAGAAGAATAACACCATGTTTATAGTTTCAATTCCATTACCTTGGAAAGAGGTTGTGTATCCTGTTATAAGAAAGACAAGGAACTATCTTGGGCTAAAAAAGAAATCAGGGGATTCTGGTTTTCCTTATTACTGGCTTGGTTTCTACTATAATTCTGAAATAGATATGTGGGTATGTGAAGCAATCATTCTTGAATTCCAAGATGGGAAAGAATTCAAAGGAGACTTTTTCTCACCAATCGTGAAAGAGAAGCGTAGTGATAAGCTAGATGCTGAGAAATACAAGTTCCAGGGATACTTCTCAGGAAACTCCATTATTACAGTTTCAGTTAATGGAGAGGATGTTAATGCCCACGCGCATGGAAAACTGGAAGATAAGGGAAAACACATGAAAGTGCTGAACGGGACAATCTGGCATAGTTTTGGTGAGGAAGAAATACCCATGAGATATACGATAGTAGCGTTAAGAGAAGAAATTATTGATAAATTAAGAGAGTCCCGTAAAGACTTTAAGCAGTCAATAATTGATGGACTGGTATGCATGAAGGAAAAAGCAAAGATCGATTTGTTTGGATTTGGGATCCAAGAGGTAGACATGGAGAACCCTGAATTCTGATTAATGGGCAGGAATTATCCAGGAAGGCGACCTAATGCATCCTCTAGAAAAACAACCTATTTTGGAAGAACGAAAATGATCCGCACCATCGAAGCCACCATAGACGAAGGCGGTCACATCTGCCTGACCGAGCCCATCCACATAAAAGGTATCCACCCAAGGCTGCTCATTTCTGAGAAAACATTATAAATATCAGCTTATTGTGATCCTATAGGTTTGAAGTGTATCTGCGGATAATTCTCCTTAGGGCATCTCTGGAGAGAAAATAACGTCCTGATACTCTAGGTTAAAATTGACGCAACCTATAACCTACTGATATACCTAACATTCTATGAAATGAATAGCCCTGGGTATCCACCGGGCCTTCATCACGGTGCTCGATGAGCCGCCGAGCGATGCGCTGGCAAACGGCCGCAAAATTCAGAGCAAAGCTATGAATGCCCGTTGAGAATGCGCACGGAGCCATGGCGCAATCTCGCCGCATCCATCCACGGGGCCATGGGACCGGTGATAATTGGACAAACGTTCCGGAGATCCCGGATATTTACGCATCCGGTCAGGAACATCGCGCCCTTCAACTCCTCCACAATGAGTCGCAACTCTTTTTCTACCGAATCGGCACTCCTGGTGGCCGCCTCAAGCAACCGCTTCGCCATTCCAGCCGAGTTGGCGCCCAGGCTGACGCTTCTGGCTACATCCAAACCGTTTCGGATGCCACCAGTGGCCACCAGTGGCAGGCCGACATCCGCCAGGGAAAGTGAGACCGGGGTCGGTATCCCCCAGTTCCAGAAGGTCTTACCGAGCCTTTCCAAACTTTCCTCTCCTCCCTTCCTTGCCCTGTAATACTCGACCGCCGAGAAGCTCGTACCCCCCAACCCACCGACGTCGATACCCTTCACACCAGCGTCGCGCAGCACCTCAGCCATTTCTCTCGATATACCGGCGCCGGTTTCCTTTGCGAGCACGGGTAACTCCGCCGCAACCTTCCGTATGGCGTTGAGGCACCCCCTTGCCTTCAGATCACCCTCCGGCTGCACTATCTCCTGCAGGTAATTCATGTGGATCGCCAGTATGTCGGCATCCACCATTTCCATGGCGCTCCGGCATTCCTCTACCCCGAAGGCCTTCTTGCCTTCCTGCGGAATAAGCTGGGGAGCACCGATGTTGCCAATGACAAGGGGCACGTTTTTCCCCTTGATGACTTCGTAGGTGTGGGCCAGCGCCGGTTTTTCGATTGCCGCCCGCTGGCTTCCGATACCGAGCCCGACACCGATTCTGCCGGCGGCAACGGCGAGGTTGTGGTTGATGAACTCAGCTTTGTCGTAACCGCCGGTTATCGCCGATATGATGATAGGAGCCGACAGCTTCTTGCCGAAGAGTTCTATTGATGTCTCGATTTCCGACACATCGATCTCCGGAAGGGCCTTGTGATAAAACCTGATATCGTCCCAGTAGTTGTAGTCGGCGTTTACATTCTCGTTCAGCGAGATGTCGATGTGGTCCGCTTTCCTTTGCTTTACCATCTAGCCAGCCTTTACTAAGACCGCGAAAACAAAATCGAGATATTCTCATCGTATTACAGTTAGATACAGATGCTAACCATCTCGCTTTAGTTTTTGCGTAGTTAATATTTCCGAGCCATTGCCCAGACCATGAAGTGTGCTTTCCAGCACGCCCGGGACAAGACCGTTCACGATCCTTACCTCACATTCTTCCCCGGCAATATCGAACATGATCTCGAGTTTTCGCCTCATGCCGCCGGTGACATCTTTCTCGATCTCGAGGAACCGGATGGGGGTATCCGGCGTTACCTGGGCCAATGGGGGTTCTCCGTCCCCGGGCGGGAAGGTCGGATAGATGCCATCGACCTGTGTCACAAAGATACATCTTGTGACATTCAGGTTTTTGGCAAGATGGCGCATGATGTCGTCCCCGGAACAGATTGTGGCCCCGAGCGTTCTATCCATCACAACATCACCAAAGGTTATTGGCATGATGCCTATCTTGAGATAATGGGTTAAAACGTCGAGCGGGAAATCAACCATCCGGCCACCGTTAAAGAGGCAAATCGCTCCGGAGGGTATGGAGGTTACGGGCATCCCAGCCGCGTGGAAAGCGCCCACCACAATGGCGTCAAGGGCTCTCACATCGTGCTGTACATCTACAACATCGGTATTTTTGTACACACGGCCCGCCCCCTGCCTCAGACCAAGTTCCATGGCCTTTATGTGACCGAATGACCCGGCACCATGCACCAGTATCATCGCCTCCTTGCATGAGGATATTTCACGGGCCAGTCGTTTGATGACATCTTCACGCGCCAGTAAAAGCACGTTTTTGTCCGTAATGACGCTCCCTCCGAGCTTAACAAGAATCATTTGTTATCTCAAAATTCGTGTTTTTTTAATCCCCTGCATCCGATACATTATGAATAATGGATTCTACCCGATTCAACTTACAAGCGACTATCGCGCGCTCTAAAAGAGCCGGCATCTATCTTCACATCCCCTACTGTCGGCAGTTGTGTTACTACTGCGACTTCCACTTCAGCCTTTCCCCGCAGGATAAAGACGAACTGATCACCGCTATGACGCGGGAGATAGCGCTACGTAAGGATTATCTGAATAGACAAGCTACGGATGTGAGGACCATCTACTTTGGCGGGGGAACACCGTCGGTACTGACGCTTGCCGATATCCGACGGATCCTGGACGAAATCATGTCTGTCTTTTCTGTCTCGACTGATGCCGAAATCACCCTGGAAGCCAATCCCGATGATCTCGGCGACGATCTCTCACCCGCTTATCTCTTTGGGCTTCGTGACCTTGGCATCAATCGCCTGAGTATTGGGGTCCAGTCATTCCATGACCATGAATTGAAGGCCATGAACCGTCTCCACGACGCACGGGAGGCGGTGCGCTCGGTGGAAGAAGTTTTGCGGTGCGGGTTCGAGAATGTGACCCTGGATTTAATCTATGGATTGCCGAATTCGACCCTGGAAAGCTGGTCTCATTCCCTGGAGACGGCCCTTGCATTGTCTCCACCACACCTTTCCTGTTATCACCTGACCTTCGAGGAAAAGACTGCTTTTGCCAATTTCAGGAAGAAGGGCAAGTTGCACGAGGTTTCCGATGCGATTAGCTGGGCGCAGTACCAACGGCTCTGTGACCGGATGGGCGAAGCGGGATACGAACACTACGAGATCTCCAATTTCGCCCGAAAAGGTTGGCAGTCACGCCACAACCATGCCTACTGGATTGGGATTCCCTACCTTGGTATCGGTCCCGCGGCGCACTCGTTCGATGGCGAGAGTCGGCAATGGAATATCGCCAATAACCGCAAATATCGAGAAGCCATCTCGCGGGGAACGGTTTTTTATGAAAAGGAAATTCTTTCAGACAAAGATCGGTTTCATGATTACCTGTTGACGAGACTCCGTACCGCGAAGGGGATTGATTTGCGGTATCTGAAAAACAATTTCCCAACGTTTTATCCCGATTTTTATCGGGAATTTGCACGATACCTCGACACGGATCTGCTGGAAGGAAAAGGAAATCGCTATCGCCTGACGGAAAAGGGCATGTTTCAGTCCGATGTGATTATCGGTGATCTGTTTGTCGATTCCGGTTGAGCCGGAATCGATGCGTGAATATTTTTAACGTCCGAGGCAAATGCAAAACTCAGCGCGTAATTCCCAATACCCTTTGGCGCTTCAACTGCTTGCTTCCACAACCGAAGAAGCAGTCCATTCAAGGCTTCAGTAACGGTAATGAAGCATAATCGAATGGTGCCAATATAGGCACCATCCATTCAAGATGTAGATATATTCGGCACAAACAAAAACCCCGCCGAAGCGGGGTTTTTTCTGACATAGGAAGCTGCTACTTTTTCTTTTTCCAAGCATGTCATTTTATGACGGTCGTTTTCGGTGACCGGCGAGAAATGACTACATCATGCCACCCATGCCACCCATGCCCATGTCGCCCATGCCGCCACCCGGCATGCCTACGGGCTCGTCTTTTTTCGGCGCCTCAGCGACCATCGCTTCCGTGGTAATCATGAGGCCAGCGATTGAGGAGGCGTTTTGCAGCGCAATACGCACCACTTTGGCAGGATCCAGAATTCCCATTTCGATCATGTCGCCATAGGTTTCTTTCGCGGCGTTGAAGCCGTAGTTGCCCTTTCCATTCTTGACGTCGTTCAGGACAACCGATGCCTCGGCGCCGGCGTTGGCGGCAATCTGGCGCAGCGGCTCCTCCATGGCGCGGCGCGCGATGCTGATGCCCACGTCCTGGTCGTGG
>JABDQX010000197.1 GCA_013042035.1 Gammaproteobacteria bacterium | reverse complement strand
GATCACCATAGACGGAACGCATCTGACCGGGCCAGGGCCGGCTGATGCAAAGCCCTCCTTGGTTTGCGCCCTCAAGAATGTTGCCTTCGGCATCCACGAGTTCGGGAACGATGCCAAAAAACGGCCGCGTGGCCGAACCGGGTTTGAGCGCCGTCGCCCCCGGCAGCGGCGTAATAAGAATGCCGCCGGTCTCGGTTTGCCACCAGGTGTCCACGATGGGGCAGCGCCCTTCGCCCACCACATGGTAATACCACTCCCATGCCTCGGGGTTGATGGGCTCGCCCACCGTCCCCAACAACTTCAGGCTCTTGCGGCTGGTCGCCTTGACCGGCTCGTCGCCTTGGCTCATGAGGGCGCGAAGGGCGGTGGGAGCCGTGTAAAAAATATTCACGTTGTGCTTGTCCACGACCTGCCAGAAGCGGCTGGCGTCGGGATAGGTGGGAATGCCCTCGAAGGCCAGAGAGATGGCGCCGTTGGCTAGCGGGCCGTAGACGATATAGGTGTGACCCGTTACCCAACCCACATCCGCGGTGCACCAGTAGATGTCGCCATCGTGATAGTCGAAGATATATTTATGGGTGATAGCCGCATGGAGCAGATAGCCGCCCGTGGTGTGCAGCACGCCCTTGGGTTTCCCGGTGGAACCGGAGGTGTACAGAATAAACAGGGGATCCTCGGCATCCATGGATTCGGGTTCGCACACGGGATCGGCGGCTGCCACGGCATCTCCATACCAGACATCCCGTCCTTCGGTCCACGAAATCGAGCCGCCTGTATGTTTTACAACAAACACGGTGTGGACATTGGGGCAATTTTCCATAGCCTTGTCGGTATTGGCCTTCAGCGGAACGGGACGTCCGCCACGCAGGCCCTCATCAGCGGTGATAACGACATGGCAGTCCGAATCGAGAACACGGTCTTTCAGAGCCTCCGGCGAGAAACCACCGAATACCACCGAGTGGACGGCGCCGATCCGGGTACAGGCAAGCATTGCCACGATCACCTGGGGGATCATGGGCATATAGATGGAAACCCGGTCGCCTTTTTTGACGCCACGCGCCTTGAGGGCATTGGCAAAACGGCAAACTTCGGCATGCAGTTCCCGATAGGTAATCTTTTTATCCACGCTCGGGTCATCGCCTTCCCAGAGAATGGCAACCTGATCGCCTCGGGTCTCCAGATGACGATCCAGGCAGTTGAACGAAACATTGAGTTTCGCGCCCTGGAACCATTGAATATTTGCCGTGTTGTAGTCCCACTCGCTGACCTTTTTCCACGGCTCGAACCAGGTAACGAATTCTTTGGCCTGTTCCGCCCAAAAGGCATCCGGATCCGAGATGGATCGTTGATACATCTCCTGGTATTGGGTATCGTTGATGTGAGCGTGTGCGGCGAATTGGGCGGGTACATCATAGATCTTTGCATCTGACATTTGGGTTTTCCTCTTTGGGGTTATACTGCATGCAGATAAAACGACGAGTAAATCTTTACTGGCGCATTTTTGTTTCGGTTGTGTCGGGTTAGCTAAAAAGCTTCAAAAGTACGGCGACGCCCATCCCGAGCAACGTACCCATCATCCATTTCAGGATGACCAGTTCCGCTCGAATCGGGGTCAGTGCATTATCTAGGAGCCTGATCCTGGCTAAAACCCGATGAGCCCAGCCTTTCAGTAAGCGCCAGTGTATCGAAGGTAATCGTTGTCATTGGTACAATCTGTTCCAGATAGCTTATGCACGGGATTTTGCATTTACCCCTATAGGGTATCGCTTTGCCGTGCAAGATTATACGGCCCTTGTTTGCAGGGAGAAACATAGTATTTTCAGATGTCGGGCATAGATCAAACATCCACCAAATTTTGGCAGCTTATTGGTTCTGGTTGCACACGGAGCTATCTTATTTTCCGGGTTCAGCGAGGCGGAGAGTGGTTACGAAGAGCGGTCGCAGATATACCGGAGTATCCTAATACAGATGACCACCAGAAATCTTACCTATTTGTTTAAGCCATCCTCCGTTGCTGTGATTGGCGCTTCCCCTCGCCCCAAGTCCATTGGCTCGTTGGTTATGAACAACTTGCTGCACGGTGGATTTTCAGGACCGATCATGCCGGTCAATCCCAAGCATACATCAGTTGGTGGCGTGTTGGCGTATGCGGATGTCGATAGTTTACCGATAGTGCCTGCGCTGGCAGTTGTGTGTACGCCACCAAAAACCATTCCAGCGATCATCGAACAACTTTGTTCCAGAGGCACACGCGCCGCTGCGGTGTTGACGGCGGGATTGAGCAAAATCGAACACGAAAACGGCCTGAGCGTCGCCGAAGCGGTACTGGCAACGGCTAAGCGCTACAGTATGCGTATCCTCGGTCACAACTGTCTCGGCCTGTTAGTGCCCGGGATTGGACTCAACGCCAGCTTTGCACACACGTTTGCTCTGCCGGGCAGGATAGCGTTCGTGTCACAATCGGGCGCGCTTTGCACCGCTGTGTTGGATTGGGCCAAGCCGCGCGGCATCGGGTTTTCACATTTCATTTCCATGGGTGATATGTTGGAGTTGGATTTTGGCGATGTGTTGGATTATCTGGGTAGTGATCCGAACACCACGGCCATACTGTTGTACATCGAATCGATCCATCAAAATCGTACCTTCATGTCCGCTGCCCGCGCTGCCTCACGTAACAAGCCGGTTCTGGCTATAAAATCCGGTCGTTTCGAAGAAGGCGCGCGCGCGGCGATGTCGCACACCGGTGCCTTAACCAGCAACGACTTCGTCTATGACGCCGCGTTTGCGCGAGCGGGTATGTTGCGGGTGTATGAATTCGAAGAGCTATTCGCCGCCGTCGAAACCCTGAGCCGCAGTCGCCATCCCAAAGGTGAACGTTTGGCGATTCTGACAAACGGTGGCGGCTTAGGCGTTTTAGCGGTAGATAACCTGGTTGAACGGGGCGGTACACTGGCGAAGCTGAGCGATACGACGATCGCAACGCTTAACGATGTTCTGCCGGAAACCTGGTCGCACGCTAACCCGGTTGACATTATCGGTGATGCGCCGGGTGATCGCTATGCAGCGGCATTGCGGGCATTGTTGGACGCCAAAGAAGTGGATGCAGTACTGGTCATGCATTGCCCTGTGGCGGTAGTACATCCGGTCGAAATTGCACGCACCATCGTTACCCTGGCTGAAGAAAGACCCCGGTCCGCTATTACCACCTGTTTTGTCGGTGACGAATTTGCCGCGCTGGCGCGTTCGGTTATGGCAAACGCGAATATTTCGTGTTTTGATACGCCGTTGAAATCAGTGCAGGCGTTTATGCATACAGTGAACTATCGGCGCAATCAGAAAGTTTTGATGGAAACGCCGCGATCCTTGCCCACGAATTTTCAACCAGCGACATCAACCGCAAAGTTGCTCGTTGAAGGTGCGCTGGCCAACGGTCGCGAAACCATGAGCGAGCCTGAAGCAAAAGCCGTTCTGGCGGCCTACGGCATACCCATAGTGGAAACGCATGTCGCCATCTCTCCGGCGAATGCAGCAAAAATGGCAGACATCATCGGTTATCCTGTGGTGTTGAAGATTTTGTCGCCTGACATTTCCCACAAATCCGATGTCGGCGGCGTAGTTCTGGGATTGGAGAGTGGAATGGCCGTGGAACAAGCCGGTCACGCCATGCTGGAGCGCGTAAATGGCATCTATCCCGAGGCAGAGATCACAGGCTTTTCTGTGCAGAAAATGGTGCGCTGCCCAAATGCGCAGGAATTGATCATTGGTGTCACCTCCGATCCGATCTTCGGCCCGATTATTTTGTTCGGTGAAGGTGGAGTCGCTGTGGAGGTGATCAAAGATCATGCCGTCGCATTACCACCGCTCAACATGGCGTTGGCGCGTGATCTGATTTCACGCACCAAGATCTCGAAGCTTTTGGTCGGCTATCGTGATCACGCGCCAGCCGACATTGATGCCATCTGTCTGGTACTCAATCAGGTAGCGCAGTTGATCATCGATATCCCGGAAATCGAAGAGTTGGACATCAATCCACTGTTTGCCAGCGATCAAGGCGTACTGGCGCTGGATGCACGCATCAAAATAGCGTCAACGACCGTCGCCGGGAGCTGTCGCCTCGCTATCCGAGCGTATCCTCAGGAACTGGAAAGCACCTTCACCATGAATGAAGATGGCACGGATGTTGGACGCAAGATACTTATTCGCCCAATCCGCCCTGAGGATGAGCCAAATCACCATATTTTCATCTCCAGGTTAACACCGGAAGATATCCGTTTTCGCTTTTTCGGTTTGATTAAGGAGCTACCGCACAGCCAGATGGCGCGTCTGACACAGATTGACTATGACCGTGAAATGGCGTTTATCGCAACCAGCAACGATGAAAAACAAAAGCAAGAGACCCTCGGCGTGGTTCGCGCCATCACGGACACGGACAACGAAGAAGTCGAGTTCTCCATCGTTTTGCGCTCCGACCTGAAAGGCACTGGACTGGGGCGTGAGTTATTGCGCAAGATGATTGATTATTGTCGTGCGCGCGGCACACAAACCATGGTGGGTCAAGTGCTCAGAGAGAACCACCGGATGCTGCGTTTCGTTGAAGCATTGGGATTTAAAATAATCGGACATGTTGAACCTGACCTCCTTGAGGTGCAGTTACAGCTTACTGATTTTTCATGAGTGCCACCTTCCGGCAGAGCCTATTTAGGCTCGCATACTGAGGATAAGCGAGGAAACACAAACTTGCAGAAAACCGTTAACGTGCCGCCATCGAACATCTTTTTGGTCGGCCCCATGGGTGCGGGCAAAACCTCGATAGGGCGCCAGCTTGCCAGGGCCTTGGGGAAGCAATTTGTCGATAGTGATCGTGAGATCGAGCATCACACCGGTACGACCATCAGTTTGCTCTTCGAACTGGAGGGGGAATCCGGCTTTCGGCGACGGGAACGCCAGGTAATCGATCGGCTGACACAACGGGAAAATATCGTATTGGCCACGGGTGGCGGAGCGGTATTGAGTAAGGAAAATCGCACCAACCTTATCCACCGAGGCGTTGTCGTTTACCTCCATGCGCCCATCGCCAGACTCATGCAGCGAACCGCCGGCGATAAAACCCGACCACTACTACAAACCTCCGATCCCCGCGGGCGGCTCGCACAAATCGTCAGGCAACGGGAACCGCTCTATCGGCAGGTGGCCGACGTCATTGTCAGCACGGAGGGGAAATCTCTCCGATATTTGGTAAGCCACATCGTACGATTGATTTCAGTGGGAAATTAATCGGCGATGCAACCCTCGACGCGCCACATACGTTTACCGCTTAAAAAATTACCCTGTCCCAATGCCGCGCATTCAGAGTACACTATAGAGCTATATGCAAAATTCATCTTGCACTCCCTAGCCATAATTTTGCGAGGCAAAATTATCAAGAGACCGTAATATGGCGAAGAATTTAATTTTGTGGGTTGTCATTGCCCTCGTATTGATGTCGGTATTCAACAGTTTTGGCACCCAACCCAAAGAGCTGCCACAAGTCGAATACTCCAGCTTCATCACGGATGTAAAACAAGGACGTGTACATAAGGTAATCATTGAGGGACGCAACATCCGAGGCGCCCTGCAAACGGGCGAGCTATTTAGCACCTATATACCCGAGGCCGATGGCGGCGCGCTGATCGGCGATCTACTGGAAAACGGTGTTGCCATCGACGCACGTCCCCCGGAGCAACAGTCGTTGCTCATGCAAATCTTTGTTTCTTCCTTCCCCATTCTGCTACTGATCGGGGCATGGGTATTTTTCATGCGCCAAATGCAGGGAGGTCCCGGCGGCCGCGGTGCGCTATCGTTCGGAAAAAGCCGTGCACGGCTACTTGGGGAAGATCAGGTCAATGTGAATTTCAATGACGTCGCCGGCGTGGATGAGGCGAAAGAAGAGGTCTCCGAACTCGTGGACTTCCTCAAGGAGCCCGAGAAGTTTCAGAATCTTGGCGGAAAGATCCCACGCGGTGTCCTGATGATGGGTGCGCCGGGTACCGGAAAAACGCTGCTTGCCCGGGCCATTGCCGGAGAGGCCAAGGTACCGTTTTTCACCATTTCCGGGTCGGATTTCGTCGAGATGTTCGTGGGTGTCGGTGCATCAAGGGTGCGCGACATGTTCGAACAGGCAAAAAAACACGCTCCGTGCATCATCTTCATTGATGAGATCGATGCCGTGGGGCGTCACCGAGGGGCGGGACTCGGTGGAGGTCATGACGAACGTGAGCAGACATTGAATCAGTTATTGGTGGAGATGGACGGATTCGAAGGCAATGAAGGCGTAATTGTCATTGCCGCGACCAATCGACCGGATGTATTGGATCCGGCCCTGCTCAGACCCGGACGTTTCGATCGGCAGGTCGTTGTGTCGTTACCGGATATCCGCGGTCGGGAACAGATCCTCAAGGTACACATACGCAAGGTGCCCGCCAATGAAGAGACGGTGGATCCGAACATTATCGCCCGAGGAACGCCGGGATTCTCCGGTGCGGATCTGGCCAACCTTGTCAATGAGGCAGCCCTGTTCGCGGCCCGCGCCAATAAAAGCGATGTAGAAATGGAGGACTTTGAAAAGGCCAAGGACAAGATCATGATGGGCGCGGAACGCAGATCCATGGTGATGAGCGAGGAAGAGAAAAATCTCACCGCCTACCATGAGGCGGGCCATGCCGTCGTCGGTCGTCTGGTGCCCGTGCACGATCCCGTCTACAAGGTCACCATTATTCCCCGTGGTCGCGCCCTGGGCGTTACCATGTTCCTGCCGGAAAGTGATAAATATAGTCACACCAAGGAGTATTTGGAAAGTCGGGTCTCCAGCGTTTTTGGTGGTCGAATCGCCGAGGAGCTGATCTTCGGGGCCGATAAAATCACCAACGGTGCCGCGCAGGATATCGAACAGGCAACCGGTATTGCTCGCAGCATGGTTACAAAATGGGGCATGTCAACAAAGCTAGGTCCGCTCGCCTACAGTGAGGATGAGGGCGAGGTGTTTCTAGGTCACTCCGTTACCCAACGTAAAAACGTCTCCGATAATACCGCCAACGCCATTGACGAAGAGATCCGCGACATTATCAACCGCAACTACCTCCGGGCCGAAAAGCTGCTGCAAGAACACGTGGATAAACTGCACCTCATGGCCGAGGCCCTACGGCAATACGAGACCATCGACGCCCATCAGATCGATGACATCATGGAAGGGAAAACGCCGCGTCCCCCGGAAAACTGGGATCAACAAGGCGACAAGCAGGCCGATGACGGTGACAAGGAAAGCAGCGAAGAACAAGAGTCCGAAACAAACGCCAGCGAAAACGAGACAAAAAAGCCAGCCAAACAGAACAAGCCAAAACAGACCAACATTGCGGATGCGGATCCCGATCCGGCATGATTTTGCTTCGCAAAATCATGTAGCCCCGCTGCGCGGGATAGGAGAAATGTAGAGACGCGATTAATCGTGTCTCTACCGGAAATCAACAACAACATTGATCAACGGAAGTTTTTCTCGTTCCCACGCTCCTCGTAGAAATGTATAAGATGGAATGAAACGCTACCCGAAGTGCGGGGTTCAATCCCATGGCAAAAAAAAAGCACAATAACCCACTGCATACCAACGTTACCCCCAACGAGAACGAGGCCCGCGTCAGATTTTCTGAAACGATTCCAGAAGAAATTATTGATGCGCACAAGAAAATGAAGGCTGAGCAGAAAAGGATTGATAGCTATGTCAGAGAGTTACGACGGGACATCAGAGCAGGGGCAAGACCAACAAAGCGAAAGTTCCGTCTTTGATTTTCTTTATCACGATACCGACAGAATCAATTCCTTTCTCTCGCAGTTTAGCGATGCAGGATATTTACAAAATCTGATTCGAAGAGAAAGTACCTCAGATGGGAAATCCCATAGCACAAGCTGTCATGGAAACGTCAACTTGGCAGTTGCAAAGGGCGGCGGGGATACGCGGGACGGTACGCACAATGAAGGCCGCGAATCTTTTGAAAAGTCATATAACCCGCTCTGGTCAAATTCTTTGGTGCTCCTGGATTATTTGGCAGAAAGGGAGCTAATTGAGAGGGACCTGGAACATGCATGCATCGGTCAGTTTGTTCTTTTATCCGGTTTTTTGGAGATTATGGATGTTTCCATAGCCAAAAAGTTTCTGGAGTCCAAAACTTTAAAGGAAGTTTTTTTAAGAACACCTATCCCAGGAGCAAAAAAGACTGAAAAAAACAGAAAAACCGGACGTGTATCCGAGCACGATGTTCGCAATATCGCTTTGGAATTGCTTCCACAGTTTCCCTATACGATACAGGCCAATATGAAGGGAAAATACAATTGTTGGTCTGTACTGAAAGGCGAATCCATGGCCACAACCTCAGAGCATTTGATATTGAAATACGGCACATCGGATGTTGGTGTATGGAACATTCTCGGTATTCTGGATACAAAACCATCCGAACCTGGGGAAAAAACATTCGAGGAAAAGCTGGCTGAAATAAACGATAAGGTGCAGGAAGCAGAAGAAAAGCAAGATGCAAGAACCGGGTTCAGACAACTAGCGAATCTGTTTTCTGTTACAGCCAAGGAACTCCTGGGAAGATCAGACCAACAGTATGGCATCACACCTCTCATGATTTTCAGACAAGTGTCTGTCTGAGCACACCCTCACCGGTTCTGAAACCCGGGATGCCATTCCAAAAAACCAACCTCCTGGGCCTATCCCCCGATGCCCTAACGGCATTTTTTGCCGATATCAAAGAGCGCCCCTTTCGAGCAACCCAGGTCATCAAGTGGATCCATCAGCAGGGTGTGTTGGATTTTCATGACATGACAAATCTCACCAAGGGACTGCGGGCACAGCTTGCGGATATCGCCGAAATTAAGCTGCCGGAGATTGTCGGCCACCAAATCTCCCGGGATAAAACCCAAAAATGGCTGTTGCGGGTGGATCCGGAAAACTGCGTGGAAATGGTTTTCATCCCGGAGGATGACCGTGGAACGCTGTGTGTATCCTCCCAGGCGGGCTGCCTGGTTCACTGTCCCTTCTGCGCCACCGGAAAGCAGGGCTTTCGACGGAACCTGACAAGCGGCGAAATCATCGGTCAGCTTTGGCTGGCCGAACGACTCCTGGCCGAAAACCAGTGTGAACCGGTTTCCCTTTCGAAAACACCACGGAATATCACCAACGTGGTGCTGATGGGCATGGGGGAACCGCTTTTCAACCTGGATAACGTGATTGCCGCAACAAGATTAATGCTCAATGACAATGCCTACGGCCTTGCTCGGCGACGCGTAACGGTCAGCACGGCCGGTGTGGTCCCTGCCATGGACAAACTTCGCGAGCGCTGCCCCGTGAGTCTGGCGGTTTCCCTGCACGCCCCCTCCGATTCGCTTCGCAATGAATTGGTACCCCTTAATCGCAAGTATCCGATAAAGGCACTCCTCGACGCCTGCCGGCGTTACGTTTCCCATGCCCCCAAGGACAAAATTACCTTTGAATACGTATTGCTGCGCGACAGGAATGATCGACCAGATGACGCCAGGCAACTTGCCCGTTTACTCAAGGGACTGCCCGCCAAGATCAATCTAATCCCCTTCAATCCTTTCCCGGATGCCCCCTATCGACGCCCACGGCCTGCCGCCATCGAAGTCTTCCGAAATATTTTACTTGCCCAGGATTTGATGACGATCACTCGCAAGACACGCGGTGATGATATTGCCGCAGCTTGTGGTCAATTAGCCGGTAATAAATATATTGCGTAAGATCCAAAAATGCAGTAGCCTATTCTTATAGGTAATTCCTTCGGGAAAAAGAAACGTGAAATTTCAATGAAAAACATGGGATAACGAGGAACAAACATGAAGGGTCTTCGGAATATTTTGCTTGTGCTGCTGGTACCATTGGTTGCCTCGGGCTGTGCCACAACGAATAATGGAATAGTCGGTTTTGGCTTTAACAAGTGTGGCTCGGTCGGTGGTGGACTAGGTGGCGCAACCGGCGCCTTGGTGGCGGAAAGGGCCATCGCGGGTATCGTCCCTGGTGCCATCGTAGGTGCCGTACTGGGACACATGATCTGCTCGTCAAGAGATGGCGACGGTGACGGTGTATTGAATACAGAGGATCTGTGTCCGGATACACCCAAGGGTGCGGTTGTGAATCAGGATGGTTGCCCCGACGCCGATGGGGATGGCGTACTGGATAATGTAGACAAATGCCAGAATACGCCGCAAGGTATCCCAGTCAGTAAAGATGGCTGCCCACCGGATACCGATGGAGACGGCGTGGCGGATTACAATGATGAGTGCATGTATACCATGCCGGGCATCAAGGTAAAAGAAAATGGATGTGCACGCTGCGGACAGTTGATGGCCGCTGTGGAAAGCGTCAATTTCGACTTCAATAAGTCAGAGATTCGTTCGGATGCCACGCAGATTCTGGGCAAGGTGGTGAAGGCGCTCAAGGATACCACGACCAACGTGCGTATTGAGGGACATACGGATGACATCGGTGGTAACAACTACAACCTCGTGCTCTCAAAGGATCGGGCAACGGCGGTCAGCGAGTATTTGATATCGCGGAATATCCCGGCTGAAAATATATCAGCGGTCGAGGGTAAAGGCGAAAGCGCCCCCGTAGCCTCCAATGAGACGGAGGAAGGCCGGGAGCAAAACAGGAGAGTCGAAATCATTACGGACTGCGGCGGTTCCTGATCTCGGATAAAGGCATCGTTTAGATGAGAAAAGCCACACCCCAGGGTGTGGCTTTTTTGTTCGAGGCATAGACAGACAAATCGACAGAAAAAACTTACCCGGACTTATTTTTCTGCTCCATGATCTGTTTGGCATCTACATTCAGCGCCCGAAGTTTTCGGTATAAATGGGTACGCTCAATCCCTGCCTGGTTTGCAACTTTACTGATGCTGCCGCCAGCCTTGCGGATCTGGTGCTCAAAATAAGCTCGCTCGAATTGCTCTCGCGCCTCCTTGAGCGGCAGCTCGACTCCCTGGGGTTCGTCGGCAACGGACACCACACGCGGCACGGCCCCACCCAACGCTGCCTCGACTTCCCGGTCATCGATCTCCTGACCACTTCCAAAAATCAGCAGTCGCTGAGTGACATTCTTCAGCTCACGGATATTCCCGGGCCAATCATAATTTCGCAATCGGTTTTGGCTTGCAACTGAAAGACGCCTGTAGGGAAGATTATCCCGAGTAACAAGGAGATTCATATAAAATTCAAAAAGCTCGGGGACATCCTCGCGATGGTCACGAAGGGACGGGACATGCACAGGAACGACGTTCAGATGATAGTAAAGATCCTCACGGAACCGCCCTGCCTGAACCTCTGCGGGTAAATCACGGGAAGTCGCCGCGATGATTTGAACATTGATATGTACCGGAGTCAGGCCATCGACCCGTTGAAAGGATTGATGGATCAACGCACCAAGGAGCCTTGCCTGCAATCCACGCTCCATGTCGGCTATATCCTCGAGAAACAGGGTTCCGCCATTGGCAAGTTCCAGAGAGCCAAAATGGATGGTATCGCCATCCTCGGAGCCGAATATCTCTACAGGGGGGCTACCGCCGGTCATCCCGGCTACGGTTGCCCGTACAAACGGCCCCGCGGAGCGGTGACTCAGCCTGTGTAAATAGCGAGCGGCAATTTCTTTACCGGAACCCGATTCACCAGTAATCAGAACAGGGGTATCGTGCTGGGCAACGCGTTTGATTCTCTCGCGCAGGGCTTGCATCAGGGAGCCGCGACCTACAGGTTCGGCAACCGGGAGTACTTCCTGACGCAGCTCGACATTCTCCTGCTTGAGCTTGGCCACCTCCAAGGCGCGCCGCACGGCAAGAAAAAGTTTTGCCATGGACAACGGCTTTTCAATATAGTCGTACGCACCAAGCCGGGTTGCCTCTACCGCTGTCTCAACAGTGCCGTGCCCGGACATCATGATGACCGGCGTATTGAGTCTGCTACTTTCCGACCACTCCTTGAGCAGGGTGATGCCATCGGTATCGGGCATCCAGATATCCAGCAAGATTAAATCCGGCCGGCGCGCGCGGCGCGCCTGACGTGCGCTTTCGCCGTTTTCGGCGACACTGACCTCATAGCCTTCGTCTTCCAGAATTTCCTTGAGAAGATTCCGGATATCGGGCTCGTCGTCGACTATTAAGATATGGGCGGCTGTCATGGGAGGCTCCGAACTACTAATCCGGCCATAAGGCGATTTGTGTCAAAGAACATACCAGCTTGCTTGTCCTTTTGTCCGTCTTCTACGTTACGTCAACAGTTACATAGAACGACTATGCGCCTGTTGCCGCGCCTTGAATACGAACAAAATTACCGTGCAATCCGGTATATTCTTTTCCGGCAATCGCCTA
>JABDQX010000125.1 GCA_013042035.1 Gammaproteobacteria bacterium | reverse complement strand
GCACTGTCTCCAGAATTACTGGAGTGAAGGGGATACCCAGTAAACATTATTTGAAATAAATATTATTGGAAATTCTATATTACTGAATATCGATGATTAATAAAAATTAAATATTATTGGAAATTGTCGCGCGCTAAAATACAAATGTTATATTGCCCGCTAAATTATTTGAAATGATTTTTATTTGAAATTAAATACTTGATCTTAATCATTAGAATGAGTTGAGTTATGGGCTTTTATATATAAAATCATGACTGCCAATAAATGATGCAGTGAAATATAAGCCTGCGCATTTATGAAGATAACGGATACGAGTAACCCAGGATTTTCATGTCTCGCATCGGGAACGTTTTTTATTTACGGACACAATCCCATGGATAAAGAGAACCCAGCCACTTTAGAGAAACCTGCTGTTACTCCATCGGCGCAATTCCCTATTTTGGAAAACGAGGATTTTTCAGATCCTGGCCTGAAGGGAAATACCGTCTTCTGGGGACAAACCCATGGCAAACACGAATCAAAAAACAATATCCGCGAATCAGAAAAATACAAACCTACCGAAGATCTCGCCAGTGCCATCAACCAGGCACAGTTTCTAATCGCCTACGTCGCCAGGGAGGGCAACGTCCTCGATTCCGATTCGTTGAATACCCTGATTCGCTCCAGACAATTGTTCGAGAGCGGATCATTTTCCACAAAGGACGAGGTGGCATTCTGGCTTGCATACAACGAGCTGGTCAGGAAACTCAGACCAGTTAGCATCGAAAGCCTGGAAGCGAGCCTGCCACCACCGGTAAGCAATAGACGGTTTTTGAGCCCGGGACACACCCTAAGCGCCGCGAGCGGGATGGTTCGGCGCTACCGACTGCTCTCTGCCTTCTCTCTGGTTTTCCTGTTGATCACGCAGATCTACTGGCTCGTCGGCTCGGAGGTATCCGGGAAGCTCGAACAAACCTTTGCCCAGCGCGAGCGCGCCGGTGCCGAGCTCACCGAATACCGGTACGAGAGGAACCTGAAGGTTTCTGATGAAACCTCCACCGCCCTGGAGCCGATAACCCCGGAACAGGATCCTGCGCTAGCGCGCCTGAAAAAGCATTACAACTTCTTGAACCAATTGCTCGATACCAATTACGAGCTATTGCAAAGGTGGAACAAGATCTGGGGTGCGATGCTTTTCATGGAATCCTTTCAGGGGAAAAGCACCGAGTACAACACCCTCAAATTCGAGATTGAACAGCGGCGGCTACAAGAAAAACTGAATCGCCTGGAACAACGCGCGCTCGAAAATAACAAAGCCAAGGATACCGCGGGCGGCAATGACAACAGTCCGGACAACGCCGGGGATAACATCGGAAATGATGCGTCGGACTATCTTAAAAACCACGACACAATAGTCAGCCAGCTTGAGCAAGGGCACCTTGGATTCGCGTACGACAAGGCCAGAAACCGTTTCTTACTGAACCGCATTTCCGCCGATTTCGCCCTAAGCGCGCTACAGGTCTATCTGTTGCCGCTGCTCTACGGTCTGCTTGGCGCGGCCACCTATATCCTGCGCCAGCTCTCCATCGCCACCCGGGAAATGACCTTCACCAGGAATGCCGGGATCCATTTCCGCCTGCGCATCTCCCTTGGTGCGTTGGCCGGTATGACCATCGGCTGGTTTCTCTCTCCAGACGACGCCTCCGCCCTATCCCTCTCGCCATTCGCCCTGGCCTTTCTGGTTGGCTACAACGTGGAGCTCCTGTTCCTGTTGATGGATAAATTCATCCAGTCGATGACCAATACGATCGGAAGCGAATCGAAGGAAGACAAACCGACGAAACCGCCGCTAGAGAACCGGATAAACACCGCGCCACCGGAACCGGTGCCCACCACGGATAAATCGGGTCCCATTCTTATGTCCAAAAAAAACCATGAGGAAATCCAATGAGAAAAAACTTTGAAAATGCACTCAAGCGCGTACTGGTTCATGAAGGCGGCTATGTCGATCACCCGAAGGATCCTGGAGGTGCCACCAACAAGGGGGTGACTCTGGGAACCTTCCAGGGTTTCTACGGAGCCTCCATGGGCAAGGAGGACTTGAAAGCCATCACCGACGAGCAACTCCAGCACATCTACAAAACGGGCTATTGGGACAAATGCCACTGTGATGACTTGCCCGACGGGATGGATTACGTGGTATTCGATCAGGCCGTGAACTCAGGACCCGGGCGCTCCGCCAAGTGGCTGCAACAGGTCATTGGCGTTCCCGCGGACGGAGGCATCGGGCCACAGACAATCGAGGCCGCCGGTCGGTGTTCCTCCAACCAGGCGGTGGAAGGTATGTGCGACGAGCGCCTCGGATTCATGAAACGTATTAAAAACGGCGAGTTGTGGGCAACCTTCGGCAAGGGCTGGCAGCGCCGCGTCGATGGTGTCCGAGCCCATGGCCTGGCACTGACCACGGGCGAGGCCGTCGATATCGACGACCAGGAACAGGAAGTCACGCCATCCGTCGATTACGAGATCGTTCGCCTGGGTGCCCAGGGCGATTGGGTGAGCAAGCTTCAAGAAGCGCTCGATATCGACGTAGACGGCACATTCGGCGCCGGGACGGAAGAAGCCCTGAAGGCGTTTCAGGAAGAAGCGGGTCTGGATAGCGATGGGATCGCAGGCAGAAATACCTGGCAGGCGCTTGGGCTGGTTGCCTAGGATTCTATGAATCGGCCGCGAAGGCGAGAAGTCTTGTGACGTATGAGGCACAACCCGGATTGTGCTTCATAACAAACTAAAAATTAACGAAAAAGCGAAGTTTACAAAGAAGTAAATAGCGCTTTGAGGAGAATTGCGATGACAGACCCCAACAAGCAGAGCTTTAGCTTGACCTATCTGGATCACTTCAACATTAAGAACAAGAAGGCAGGCTTGAGCGAACCATCGGGCCTGGCGCTGTCGCATGGGACAAATGCCCTGTGGACAATCAGCGATGATACAAAAAAAATCTTCAAATTGAGCCTTGATGGAAACTTAAAGAAGAACGGTTCCTTTGAAATTCCGGACAAAAGCCTAGAGGGCATTACTCTTGATCCCACCGGCGCGTACTTACTCACGATCAAAGAAGGGGACAACGAGATCATACAAATACAGGTCGATACGCAAGAGGTGGTTGAGAGACAGCGCCTTGTCGACATGGCAGGTTATGAGACCGTGGCACCTCATTTTATCGATAGCGAAGCTAACAAGGGACTTGAAGGCAT
>JABDQX010000121.1 GCA_013042035.1 Gammaproteobacteria bacterium | reverse complement strand
GAATGAACCTCATGCAGGTAACCGTTACCATCCGCAACCCTGCCGATCCGGAAAAATCGTGGGAAGGGTTATTCATGGTAGATCCCAGTATCACGGACTCTCTGGTGCCGCGCCACCGTCTTGAGGCGATTGGACTTGTTCCCAAGGGCCGTCGATCCTATAAACTGGCGGGACATTCCGAAATCAATATGGATATTACCACGGCGGATATCGAGTTCATGGATGAGATCGCGGGAGGAACCATCATTTTCGGCGATAATCATGCCGAACCTATTCTTGGCACGACGGCGCTCAAATCGGCAGGCATTGAGATCGACGCACTCAACAACCGACTGAAAAAATTACCGGCAGCCAAATTAAAGTGATTTTTCCTGGAGCGTGTCTGAAAATTCCCGGTTATACGAGCGCAATTGAGACAAGCATTGTAAGTTACCGAGAGGTTGTGAATGATAATAAATAAGGTGCGAGCTCCAATCGCGTTGTTCGCGGTTCTCTTCACTCTTTGGCTGCTGTTGAGCGGTACCCTCGCGATCGATGTTCTTGCTATCGGCTTGTTGGTATCGTTCGCCATCGCGTTTCTTCTCAGAGACAGCTCGGTGCTCTACGCCGAGCCCCACCCCACGCCAATCGCCTTTTTGGCGGTAGTGCTCTATTTTTTCTACTTTCTCAAAGAGCTGGTCAAGTCGAATATCATGGTTGCCGGTATCGTTCTCACCCCCAGCATGCCGATCAATCCCGGTATCGTCAAGGTACGGACTCGGCTCAAAAGCAGATCGGGACGGCTGTTGCTGGCCAACTCGATAACACTGACGCCAGGCACCCTGACAGTCGAGCTCCGGGATGAATGGCTCTATATTCACTGGATAACGGTGGAATCGACCGATATCGACGTGGTAACGGCCAGAATCGTCGCTGGCTTCGAGCGTTATCTTGAGGTTATCTATGGGTAATTTTCTGATCTATGTGGCTGCGGCCCTTGTCGGGTTAGCGTTCATATTCGCTTTCACCCGGTTCATCAAAGGACCGTCGGCCGCTGACCGCGTCGTCGCTTTCGATGTTCTGACGATTATTTCCATTACTGGCATTGTGCTCGGTGCGCTGGCTGGAGAGCGCAGCATTTACTTGGATGTGGCCCTCGTATACGCGTTGCTTTCTTTCCTTGGCGTGATCGTCGTTGCCCGTTATATCGAGGGAGGATTTTGATGGGAATAATACTTGATGTTATAGGTGGCCTACTCCTGATAGGCGGCGCCAGTTTCCTGGTGGTTTGCGGGCTGGGGCTGATTCGCATGCCCGATCTTTTCACCCGCATTCAGGCGGGGACCAAGGCGACTACGCTGGGAACATTGCTGACCTTGGTTGGGGCTACCTGTCTGCGGCCCGAGTGGGGAATTGAGCTTCTACTCATCGGGCTGTTCACGTTTTTCACCAATCCTCTGTCCTCCCATGTACTTGCCCGCGCGGCGCATCGCAGCGGGGTGAGAAAATTGTCCACGATGAAGGTCGACCGGCTTGCCGAAGACACCGGAGGCGAATCATGAGCACATTGATGTTGGCAATGAGCCTGCTATTCGCCTGCGCCATGATCGGGGCGGCGCTGGTGGCAATTCGCGGTAAAAGTTTGCCCATCGCGATACTTGCCGCCGGGTTGGTCAGCTTGCTTGCGTCGATCCTATTTTTGATCCTCGCCGCGCCGGATGTGGCGATGACAGAAGCCGCCATCGGCAGCGGATTGACTGTTTTCCTGTTTTTCTTTGTCCTAGGAAGGGTGCGGGGAGGAGAACATGATTAAACGTTTTCTGGCGCTCCTGTTGCTGTTCGGGATTGGCGCGATATTTATCACCCTCCTGCTCGGTTACACGCCCGATACCGAGCTCAATCTTACCGCCCGCTACTACGCGGACCATACGGCGCAGGATCTTGGCGCGGCTAATATCATTACGGCCATTATCGTGACCTACCGGGGTCTCGACACATTAGGTGAAGTCACGGTGTTGTTTCTGACGGCGGCTATCGTAGGGCTTGTTCTGGCCCATAACCGACAGCACAGCGGGGCAGGACAGCGTGAATTGCCACCGTCTGGTGAACTACTGACAACCGGTAGCCGCCTCCTCGTGCCGCTGATTTTGTTGCTTGGTGTTTACATCTTTATCAATGGCCATCTGACGCCCGGTGGCGGTTTCCAGGGCGGTGCCGTCATTGCCTCGGCGATTCTTCTTATATTGCTGACCGAGCCAACCAAGCGTTTCAGTCATCGCCTGATTGCCGCGCTCGAATCGATTTCGGGATTGTTTTTTGTTGTCATCGGCGTGTTCGGGATCTTCCTCGCCGGCGGTTTCCTGGATAATCGCATCCTGCCCACGGGTACTGTCGGCGCGTTATTCTCGGCCGGTGCGATACCCATCATCTATTCATTTGTTGGCCTCAAGGTCGGCGCGGAGTTTTCGTCGATGCTGGCCAACCTGTCAGAAACGGAGGAACCGTAATGGCCCTTACGATTAGCAACATCGCAATGACCGCCGGTTTTCTCCTGATACTCATCGGTCTGTATGGCGCATTGACCAATCGTAATATTCTGCGCATGATTGTTTGCTTTACCGTCGCCAGCACCGGGGTTCATGTGGTTTTGGTCGCCGTCGGTTATCTGCCAGGGCGTACCGCGCCCATCATGGACGCCGCCGTTCCGGTTCAGGAAGCAGCGGCCCGGATCATCGATCCGGTACCCCAGGCGCTGGTGCTGACCGCCATTGTCATCGGCGTGGGCATCACGGCGCTGATGCTCGCTTACGCCTATAAGCTTTATGAGACGAAACACACTCTCGATATAGGGAAATACATGGAGCTCAAATGGTGAGCGCCCTTTGCATGCAACTTTTTCCGCAAGCTGCCGGGATTTTTCGACATGGAATATAATCCTATATTTATTATCGCAATCGGACTGGGCGCGGCATTCCTGTTGGGGTTGTTGGGGGAAGAACGGCGCGTCGCTGCCTATTGGATAATGCTGGTGGCGCTGGCTTTCATGAGCGCGATAGCTGCTGGCTGGGTTCGGGGGTTGGGCTGGGATGGCACCGCGCCAGTCGAGATATTCACCGCCGGCACAGAACCGCCTTTTGCGATAAATCTTCGGATGGCGCTCCCGGAGGCGGCGTTGACATTGCTGATCTGTCTGACGGGCCTGTTTTCCGCACTGTATCTCAAGGAATCCCTGTTCAGGCTGGGTCGCCGCGCCATGGCGGTGTTTCTCGTCCTGATCATGGCGTTGACCGGTATTATCCTCACCCGTGACATCTTCAATCTGTTCGTCTTTTTCGAACTCACGGTCATCGCCACCGGTGGTTTGGTTCTCCTTTCCCAGGACAAGCGGGCTCTGTCCGCTGGCTTCAAGTATCTGATCGTTGCCCAGGTCATCTCGATCCTGCTGCTGATCGGCATCATTTTCGCTTACCACGCTACCGGAACGCTCAATATCGACGGCATGGCCGACGCTCACTTGAATCTGTTGAAAGGCGGTTCACTGGCTTTTTTCCTGATGTTCATCGCCATCGTTGCCGAACTCAAACCCTTCCCGGCCAACGGCTGGGCGCTGGATATCTATGAGTCCGCGCATCCCGCTTTCTCAGCGGTTTTTTCCGCAGCGGCGGGCTCGGCGGCGCTCTACGCGGTGGATAAGATGCTCCTTATCGGCGGTTCCGCCTGGTTTCCGGTGGCAACCGGCATCGGTATCGTGAGCTTCGTTGCCGCCAACCTGTTTGCCCTGTCGCAGAGCAATGATCGACGACTGCTGGGCTATTCGTCGGTAGCCCAGATCGGGCTCATCCTCGTGGTTCTCGGACAGCGCGACATACTCGGGGATAACTACTTTTTCATCGCCGGTGGTGTCCTGCTCGCCCATGCCGTGGCCAAGGCCGGACTCTACTGGCTCTCGGGGCTCATCGCGGGCCGTGAACTGACCGCGTGGACCGCGCTCCGTGGCCATCCGCTGCTGATCTTTGCTTTCATCACCTTTATTGCGTTGCTGACCGGCCTACCACCTTTCCCCGGCTTCTACGCCAAGTGGGAATTGATACACGTCCTCGCCGGCGAGGAGCGCATTACGCTGATTGCGCTGATCCTGACCGGCGCGCTAATCGAGGCCGGTTATCTATTCCGCTGGTTCGGCTATGTCATCCGGCGCGAACAGCAGACCGACGGAGCGGTTTCCGGATCCATGTTCAAGTTGACGGTGGTTTCCGCCGCCATCATCGCCAGTTGGATGCTCGGCTACCTGTGGGGCGATCTGTCTGGACGCGGTAATCTGTTCCACTCCCTGCCATTGGTTTTCGCGCTGCTCTTCCTGCCATTGGAGAAGTTGCCGGCCTGGATCAAGAATACGATCGCCATCGTTGGTCTGGTGGTTTGGTTCATCGCGAGTTATTCCGCCTACGACCCTTTGCAGCTCATCTTCGCCATCATCATCCTCATCGGCGGCGCACTGATCCTGTTGGCGAGTTACCACGCCCACGGCCAGCGAATCGGCTTTTATCCCTCGAGTATGCTGATGTTCGCCGGGTTGGCCATGCTGATCGTCGCCGAGGATTCCTTCGGCTTCTTCGCCGCCTGGGAATTGCTGACGGTGGGTTCTTACTTCCTTATCCTGCGTGGTAAACAGTCCGAACCCCACGCCCTTTCCTACATCATCTTTTCCCTGGGCGGCGCATTCCTGATCCTGACCGGTTTCGCCCTCGCCACCCAGGGCGAAGCGCTGTTCCAGCTCGAACAATTGGGTCAGGTGACCGCGCCCCTGGCGCCGTGGGTTTTCCTGCTGCTCGCCATTGGTTTTATGACCAAGACCGCCGCCATCGGCCTGCACATTTGGTTGCCCGGTGCCCATGCCGAGGCCGAGACCGATGTCTCGCCCATGGTCTCCGGCATCCTATTGAAAGCCGGTCTGTTTGGTCTGGCGATGCTTCTCCTGAATATGGGCAAACAGCAGCTTTATGGCATTGAACTCACCCACGTCATGCTCTGGATCGGCGCCCTGTCGGCCCTGTTGGGCAACCTGATGGCGGCCTTCCAGGAAGACGCCAAGCGCCTGCTCGCCTATTCCTCCATCGGCCAGATGGGGTACGCCCTGTTCGGACTCGCCATGATGAATCATCTCGGTTGGCTGATGGCGCTCATATTCGTCATCAACCATTACATTTACAAGTCCATGCTGTTTCTGTCCGTGGGCGGTATCGCTAAGCGCACCGGCACACGCGATATGTACCGGATGGGGGGACTGATAACCCTGATGCCGCTGTCCTTTATCGCGGTCATGATCGGCATTATTGCGATTTCGGGCGTACCGCCGCTGTCGGGTTTTGGTGGGCGCTGGACCTTTTACAACGCCATTCTGATGGCCGAGTACCGGCTGCCGGTGATCAT
>JABDQX010000115.1 GCA_013042035.1 Gammaproteobacteria bacterium | reverse complement strand
CCAGGATCGCGCCGTCCATCTGCGCCGCGCCCGTTATCATGTTCTTGATATAGTCCGCATGACCGGGGCAATCCACGTGGGCATAGTGCCGCCCTTCGGTTTCATACTCCACGTGAGCGGTTGCGATAGTGATGCCTCTTGCCTTTTCCTCCGGGGCGTTATCGATTTCGTCGAACGCCTTGATCTCGCCGCCGTATTTATCGGCCAGTGTTTTCGTCATCGCCGCAGTCAGCGTCGTCTTGCCATGATCCACATGGCCGATTGTCCCCACGTTGACATGGGGCTTTCTACGCTCAAATTTTGCCTTGGACACTCTACCTACCTCACGACTACGACTAGTTTACTACAAATTTTTCTGAATAATTGCGTCTGCAACACCGGACGGAACTTCCTTATATTTAACAAACTCCATGGCGAACGTGGCGCGCCCTTGGGTGGCAGAGCGCATGTCCGTAGCGTAACCGAACATCTCTCCCAGAGGAACCTCACTACGAATTATCGTGCCGGACGGAGATTCTTCCATCCCCTGAACGCTCCCTCGCCTCCGGTTGAGATCTCCCATCACCTCGCCAACATACTCTTGTGGACAAACTACTTCCACTTTCATAATAGGTTCCAACAAAACAGGAGCCGCTCCGCGCATCCCATCCCTGAAGGCCTGGGATCCCGCCATCTTGAACGCTATTTCACTTGAATCCACTTCGTGATATGAACCATCGTATAAAGTTACTTTTATATCAACAACGGGGTACCCTGCCAACACTCCATTTTCCATTTGTTCCCTAACCCCCTGATTCACAGCAGGAATGTATTCTTTTGGTATTACCCCTCCAACAATAGCATCTTCAAACTCATAGCCCGATCCAGGTTCACCGGGTTCAATATGCAACCATACATGTCCGTATTGTCCCCTACCCCCTGTTTGCCTAACAAAGCGCCCTTCTTTCTTGATACTTTTCCGGGCTGTTTCACGATAAGCCACTTGTGGCTTTCCGACATTAGCCCGAACATTAAATTCTCGACGCAAGCGATCAACGATGATTTCAAGGTGTAGTTCCCCCATCCCTTCAATGATGGTTTGCCCTGATTCTTGGTCGCTTGTAACCTGAAAAGAGGGATCTTCATGCGCAAGCTTCCTCAGAGCCGTCCCCAGCTTTTCCTGGTCGGACTTCGTTTGCGGTTCTACCGCTACCGCTATTACAGGCTCGGGAAACTCCATGCGCTCCAACAAAATCACTTTGCGCACATCGCTTAAGGTGTCCCCAGTGGTTATATCTTTTAATCCCACTGCCGCCGCGATGTCGCCAGCATATACTTCTTTCAGCTCTTCACGGCTGTTTGCATGCATTTGAAGGATGCGCCCAATACGTCCTTTTCGCTGCCTAACCGAATTGTATATCTCGTCTCCTGAACGTAACTTACCGGAATATACGCGGAAAAACGTCAGAGATCCTACAAAAGGGTCAGTGGCAATCTTAAATGCAAGCGCCGAAAACGGGGCATCATCAGAAGCAGGGCGGGTTACCTCACTCTCTGCTTTTCCATCCGCGAGTCCAACCACCGGAGGGACATCGACGGGAGACGGCAAATACTCGACAACCCCATCAAGCAAAGCCTGCACTCCTTTGTTTTTGAACGCCGAACCGCAAAGGGCAGGAAAAATCTCACTGCGCAATGTTCTTTCTCGCAATCCCCTGCGAATGTCATCTGCCGAAAGGGTCCCCCTCTCAATATATTCCCCCATCAGATCGTCATTCGCTTCAGCGGCCGCCTCTATCATTTCTTCACGCCATTGCTCACTGACGCTCTGCAGCTCCAAAGGGATATCCACTTCCTGGTAACTCATGCCCAAGGTATCCTCATCCCAGAGAATCCCCTTCATTTTTATAAGGTCTATAATTCCGTCGAAGTCATCCTGCGCGCCAAGTGGTAGCTGAATAGGGATTGTCCGCGCACCGAGCCGCTCTCTTGTTTGCCGGATTACACGCAGAAAGTCAGCCCCCGGACGATCCATTTTATTGACGAAAACAAGGCGTGGCACTTGATATTTGTTTGCCTGACGCCAAACTGTTTCCGACTGAGGCTCTACTCCGCCCACCGCGCAAAAGACGGCACATGCTCCGTCCAACACCCGCAAAGAGCGTTCTACCTCAATAGTAAAATCGACATGCCCTGGCGTATCAATAATATTGATACGATGCTCGCCGTACTGGCTGTCCATACCCTGCCAAAAGCAGGTAGTCGCCGCAGAAGTAATGGTGATCCCTCTTTCCTGCTCCTGCACCATCCAATCCATGACCGCAGCACCATCGTGAACCTCCCCGATTTTATGGGAGATCCCTGTATAATAAAGAACGCGCTCCGTAGTAGTCGTCTTACCGGCATCAATATGCGCCATAATGCCGATATTCCGGTAGCGCTCAATAGGAGTTTTCCGTGACACCGCTAGAAGTCCTTACATGCGTGTAAGCCAGAAACTGATTTCAATCAATCTACTCTGGCCTTAACTACCAACGGTAGTGAGAAAATGCTTTATTCGCCTCAGCCATACGGTGGGTGTCTTCCCGCTTTTTCACTGCAACACCCCGACTTTCCGCCGCATCCATCAGCTCACCCGCTAATCGCAACCCCATGGTCTTTTCTCCACGCTTACGGGCCGCATCTACAAGCCACCGCATAGCTAATGTTGTACGACGAATCGTTCGAATCTCCACAGGTACTTGGTATGTGGCACCACCAACACGCCGAGATTTTACTTCAACCAAAGGCCGAACATTATCAAGCGCTTTCGCGAAGACCTCCACGGGTTGATCGGTTTTGTTTTTTGCCGACACCTGATCCAACGCACCGTAGACAATTTTTTCCGCCACGGAT
Organism: Gammaproteobacteria bacterium; assembly: GCA_013042035.1. Classification (GTDB taxonomy): domain Bacteria; phylum Pseudomonadota; class Gammaproteobacteria; order HK1; family HK1; genus JABDQX01. The sequence continues at coordinate 1,187 of JABDQX010000115.1, read as the reverse complement.
TTCTTACCATCCAGCATCAGAACATTGATAAATTTGGCAAGCGTTTGATCTCCATACTTTGGATCCGGGAGAATCACCCGCTTCGCAACTACTCGACGTCTGGACATAAATAATCTTGCCCTGCAAAACTATACGGCCCCGCATCACGGAGCACTGGGGTTATAAAGGGAAATCCCGCCTTATGCGGCGGCATCTCGAAATTTGGTTTTTCTGTAAATTTTCCGCAGGCAGGAGGTTCCTAGCCTTTCGGCCGCTTAGCACCGTACTTGGAGCGCCCCTGACGTCGCGCGGCTACCCCAGAGGTATCCAAGCTACCACGCACCGTATGGTATCTCACACCCGGCAAGTCTTTTACACGGCCACCGCGAATAAGAATCACGGAGTGCTCCTGCAAATTGTGCCCTTCGCCGCCAATATATGTGGACACTTCCATCCCGTTCGTCAACCGCACACGCGCCACTTTACGAAGAGCGGAATTCGGCTTTTTGGGTGTCGTTGTATATACACGAGTACACACTCCCCGCCGTTGAGGGCACCCCTGCAACGCAGGAACACTACTCTTTACGCGCTGCCGCTTCCGCGGTTTCCGAACAAGCTGATTGATCGTTGTCATCCAATAACTACCCAAAATAATTTTGCTTTGCAGAATCATATGGCCTCGCATCGTGAACGGCCATCAATATAAAGATACTAAAAGCTTCGGAAGCTCTTCCGATAGTTAAAAAGCATTTAAAGTAGCTTCACTGCATAAGTTAAGCGCGGGATTCTAAATGGTATATGCAGCAACAGTCAACATAAAGTTTTCAGGCAAACGGGGATGAGGTCTGTTTATTCTTCGAAGGCTTTGTTTTTCCAACACATGAAACTCGCTCCTGCCTGCCGAAAAGTTTTTGCATCAGGCCCTTTTTCTGTCGCCATAGAGCTCGTTGTTGTTTGTGAAGGAGGTCGATTTCACGATCGATAACGGAAAAGACCCGGACGATGGCCTGCTGTTCCTCCTTCGAAGGCAAGGGCACACGAATTTCGGCAAACGCATTCCATCGCAAACCGCCTCGCCGATTGACCGAGGCATTGGTATTGACCGCGAAAATATGCCGATAGCGATTGGTTTTCAAAATCAGGTATAAAAAGTCATCGAACACTTGGTCCGATGTCTCGAATATCGTATACATTGGGCTAACTAGAGC
>JABDQX010000114.1 GCA_013042035.1 Gammaproteobacteria bacterium | reverse complement strand
ACTCTTGGATATTGCTTTCGCACCAGTCGGTAGATATTACGTATCTTTTTGTCCCGTGTACGTTTTTTGTGCACTGCCAAACGCACGAAACGATCACCCACGGCGGGGTTGGAATGCAGGCCATAGGACTTGTAGAGATCCAGCATGGCATCATCTGATTCCTTGTTGGCTTCGTACACCACTGAGGACAGATTGTAGGTCATGGCATTGCGGTAACCATCTTTCATCTTCTTGATCAATGCGCGTTCTTTTGCCGTGAGACCGGCATCCTTGAAAAAGGCTTCACGGCTGGCGACCTCCGCAGCTAGGGGAGATTCATTTTGCTTCAGGTTAACCTTTTCTTTGGTGTTTTGGGTGTTTTTGGTGTTTTTGGCCTCACCAGCGTCTTTGGCGTTTTTAGCGTCTTCCTGGTTTTTCTGAAAGGCGGCAACACCGCCCATGACAGCGACTACGGGCAACGCGCCGATTAGGGCGCCGGTTGCCAGGGGAGACGACCAATCCTGGTTCTTCTGATCGGATTCTCCTTCGGAGCCACTATTCTGTTGGAAGTCGGTAGCACTGCTCAAGCGCGATACACCTTCCAGAAGCTCGGTTAGAGATGACTCACTCTCTTCTTCTTTGGCTCGGTCTTCGGCCAGCTTGTCTTCGATGAGTTTGTGTTGATGCTCGCCGCGCCGCACTTCGACCCGGGCGGCCTCAAGGTCCCCGAGCATCAGGTAGTTCAGGGCCTTGAGGGTATGGAGATAGACCTTCTCGTAGCCAGACAGCTTGTAGGGCCCGCCCAGACCCTCGGAGAGGGTGCTCTTCAGCATACCTAAGGCGATCTTGGACATGCTGATATGGGCCTTCATCTCCTCGTCGGCGTAGTAGGCGTAAACGATCTCCAGCGCCTCGTTACTCCTCTCGTAACGGCCCGCGTAGTGGTAAAGGGCGCCAATCTCCAGCAGGTCGATAATGTCCGCGCTGGTCTTGATAGAACGCTCGCCATCCTTGCCGGGCTTGCCAAGCACATAATTTTCCAGCAGGACGAGCGCCTGGTCGATGGACTCGGTCCGCGCCACGAGATGTACCTTTTCCATATCTTCCCGGTGTTGGGCCGCCGCCATGCAGCCGGCAAGCACCACGATCAGCGCACTGCCGAACCATATTCGCCACCGTTTCCACATATCAAATCTCCTGTCCAATTTAACCTTAACGGCAGATCGCTCCCACCACGGCCTTACCCTCCAGCAGTCTGGCCAGAGACATCTTGCCGCGAATCTCAGTCACCTTCAGCTTTCCTATCTCCTCTTCATCGCTGCCCAGCATCTCACCGGTATCCGGGTCCCGGATGACCTCGCCCTGGGAATAGACGGTGAGCCGTTGCCCCACCTTTAATGTACCCTTTCCTCGATTCAATGCGACTACTCCCTTATCTTTACTGACGTGGGCCACCTTCACGGGGAACAGGGCGGTAAGCACGACGCCTCCGATCTTCGAGACCGCCCTGGCTCGGGCACTGGCGAACGCGGCTCCTTTGGTAGGAATGGACGCCTCACCTTCCATCAGGGTGGTTTTGGAGGAGCCGCTGATTTTTTCGGAGATCAAGATGCGTCCGGTCTCGGTTTCCACGAGCTTGAGAGCAACCGAGAAAAAGGCCGACACGGTAACTTCGTCCCGGTTCACGATGGGGATGCGCTCCCGGCGCTCCCGCGCATAGGCTGTCACGATGCGAGGGAATAGAAACATGTCGACCCCCACCAAGCGCCCGATTTCCTGCATGCGAGTCGGGTCGATCAAGCCAGTCTGGGATCGCTCTATCTCATTCACCAGATCGTTGAGCTTGACCCGCTCGATGACAGTCACCTTACCACCCGAAACCAATTGGCGCTCGATCTCCAGGCGAAGATCCTCCTTCGACCTCTTGGAGACACTTGTACTCCCTTCCACTGGCATAATGCCGAGCGTCATCTTGCCTTGCTGGGCTAGAACGGACGGTGAGAGATAAAACAGTAATCCTAGTACCAGTGCCCGGATTATGATCGATTGTTTCATGGCTTACAGATTCCCCAGGGCTGTCGAGAGACCGGGATTGAAACCCTTGACTTTGTCAAGGGTTTTCTGGGTTTTGATTACCTCTCTGGCCCGATGCGCGCTGGCTACCGTCAAGGATAGGGGTGGACCATTTTCCAGGATCTCGCGGGTCACGTTATCCGGTTTGGCGACCTTCACCTCCACTCTGTCACCACTTTCTTGGGTGACAACGAAGGTTCCTTTTCCATACTTTCGGTTCAATGCGGTGAGTAATTCACTGTCCAGGTAGTTGACGAACTCTTCCCGGCTACCTACATAATCCACCTCGAACACTGCCTCGGCATTGCGGAAAAAGTCCTTGAAGCGTACTCCGGTAATGGAACGCGCGCCCAGGAGATCCCGCTTCATGTCCTGGGCCAGTTGGCGATCCGGGAGTCCACGAATGCTGAACAGCAGGCTACGGGTGGGAGCGGCCACGTAGCGGGTGAACACATCGGTGGAGAACAGTTTTCCGATCTCCTTGCCCACCGCTAGGATCGCCTCATCGTCATCGTTGAACGCCTTTCGGCTGGGGCGGAAGTTGCGGCTGAAAATGATCTCGTTGGTCTGGGTGGCCACCGCCTTGACCGCCCAGCTGGTCAATACGACCGTGCGCACGGTCATGCCAGCCACGGATACTGGTGGTGATTTGCGCAGTTTGGCCTGACCCGAGATGATTACGTCCACCGGCTTGCGTCCCACGCCGTACTGCGCTGCGGCGATCTCGCCCTGTTCCAAACGCACCAAACCTTTGCGCTGCTCAATGTCCGCGCGCATGGGTTCCAAGTCTACCACTTTGTAGCCGAAATTTTTTAAATTGGTAGCGATTTCGGTGGCACACACCTCGCAGCGCACCATGAAGTGACCGGTTTTATCCGAGATTACATCGACCTCCACGGCGAAGGTGGGGTTACCTTGATCACTGATTATGCCGACACGCTCTCTGCGAGAAAGCGTACCGAGTCCGTTTCCCAGGGGCTGCGTGGAAACTTCCGCCTTGATCCACACGTGGTAGAAATCGTCCGCCTGGACGCCACCGTCCACCGTGCCCAGGACACGCTTGATGAAGCCCTGATACTTAGTGTAGATGGTATCCGAGATGGTTTGGTAGTTGTTGACCAGGGTGTGGGAGTCAACGAAAGCACCTACCGCCTTTTCGAGCACCTGGCGCTTGGCATCTTTTATGGCCTCGTCGTAGGCCACCCGCCGATCCTTGTAGAAGTTGCCGTCGGATAAACCTTCCGCAGTAACTACCATTACCTCCCGCGAGGTTCCCTCATCGGGCTCTGCGGCAGCCAGAGCGAAGACAGCAATCCAGGCCATCAGGCCAACAAGCAGTTTTTCCAAGACATGTTTTTTGTTCATGGGAAGTTCCCGAGCCAGTCCCCTAAACCGTCAATTTACTGATTTGCAAACAGCGATAACCTGTTGATTAATGGAAAACCATAATCGAAAACGGTTGGTGTGCGCGGCACTATAGATCATTGAGCCGACGCTTGAGCACCCCCTCGATACCTGTCTCTTCCGGTTGGGAAGGGGGAGGCGTTACCGCAGCGCCACCAGCGCCCGGCAGGGGGCCTTCGTCCGCCGCGAGATCGGACGTCGGCACGATCGCGACCGCAGACATATTCCTACACATTTGCGCCAGCAAGCGCTCGCTTAGGATAGGAA
>JABDQX010000109.1 GCA_013042035.1 Gammaproteobacteria bacterium | reverse complement strand
GAATGATATTGGAAATTACGCTCATCATTGATGAGGTTACGCACTTCAAGACATTACACCTGTTTTGCCGGAAGTTGAACATGTTAGCGCTTCGCGCCAAGACGGAAAGGGGCTGGGCCTTGATTCGCGCATCAGATTTTCCAGGATCTTCGTTTTTCCGATACCTTAAACTTCCGGCAAAACAGGTGTAATGTCTTGAAGTGCGTAACCTCATCAATGATGAGCGTAATTTCCAATATCATTCGGTATGTAAACTGCTTTCCAAACTAAAAAAGCGGCCCGTTCGAGGTATAACATATGCAAGCGACTATCCTACACGCCGCGAAACAAATCAGTCGCGCCGAGGCCATCCTCATCGGGGCTGGCGCCGGGATGGGCGTGGATTCCGGGCTTCCCGATTTTCGGGGTGATGAGGGATTCTGGCGCGCTTACCCTCCACTCAAGCGACTGGGTCTGTCGTTTGCGAACATGGCCAATCCCGTATGGCTTGAAACCGATCCGGCGCTGGCCTGGGGTTTCTACGGTCATCGATTGCATCTGTATCGGGATACCGTTCCCCACGAGGGTTTTGAAATCCTAAAGCGCTGGATAGCCGGCGCGGGACAGGGCTTCGTATTCACATCCAATGTCGACGGGCAGTTCCAAAAGGCGGGATATGCAGAGGACGATATCGTGGAATGCCACGGTTCACTGCATCATCTACAGTGCGCAAAAGGTTGCCGTCAGGCCATTTGGCCCGCCACGGAAACAGACGTCTCGGTCGATCCCAATACATTTCAGGCCACCGATCCACTCCCCACCTGCTCCCATTGTGAGGCCCTTGCGCGCCCCAATGTCCTTATGTTCAATGATGGAGACTGGCAGCCGGAACGCACCATCGCCCAGGAGGCGCGTTTCCGGCGCTGGCTCTCGCAAATCAAAGGGTCACGGCTTGTAATCATCGAATGTGGCGCGGGCCGCGCCATACCCACGGTTCGCGGCACCTGTGAGGCCATCGCAAGAAACACCGGCGCACGGCTCGTGCGCATCAATCCGCGTGACCCGGAAGGCCCATCCGGCACCATCTCCATCCCATGGGGAGCCTTGGAAGCACTTATGGCTATCGATGCCGCCATATGAATCCGATGTTATTAGACACTGACAATAGACAGTCCCATGAGCAATACCGATAAAAATTTAGCGATTGAAGACAGACTTCTTGCCGTTCTGGATGCAGTGAACCGACCGAATACGGCTTGCACTGGCGGTGATCTGCCGTTCGTCATGCCGGGATTGATGGTAGATGGTCCGGGTTTGATCAGCCTGCCGCTGAATCCCGATCAGGCCCGCGCGCTGATCGCCCGTTGCCGACAGGCGCCTTATGGCAAGGGTACGGAAACAATTGTCGATACCGATGTTCGCCGGACCTGGGAATTGGATCCTGATAGCTTTGCATTGACGAATCCCAAATGGGAAACGCTACTGGCCGATACTCTCGCCAGGATCAAGTCCGAACTTGGCCTTACCAATTGCAAGTTGGATGCGCACCTGTACAAGTTGCTGGTGTACGAGGAAGGGGGATTTTTCCTGCCGCATCAGGATGGTGAGCGACTCGATGGCATGGTGGCGACACTGGTGATCATCCTGCCTTCCCTTCATGAAGGTGGCGAATTGATCGTCTCCCACGACGGTGCCAGACACCGATTCACATTTGCAGGCGCGGCATCCGGCAATGAGCTGAGCTATGCCGCCTTTTACGCCGATTGCCGACACGAAGTGGCGCCCATCCAAAGTGGCTACCGGCTTGGGCTGATCTACAATCTGACCCTGACCGGTCCGAAAAACAGCAAGAAAACACTCACCGCACCAACGAGCGCACCCGCCATCACAGCGGTTACCGAGATACTGAACGACTGGCGCGTGGATCCGGTGCCGGAAAAGATGGCCGTGCTCCTCGAACATGAATACACCCAGGATGGATTAGCGCCGACCACTCTGAAAGGGGCCGATCGCGCCCGCGCCGAGATACTGTTCGGTGCCGCCGAGCAGGCCGATTACATCGCGCATCTCGCCCTGATAACCCTTTGGCAAGTCGGAAGCGCCGAATACACGGAGTATGCATCCCGCCGCCAACGCCGATCCCGATATTGGGATGATGATGGTTATGGCAGCGACGAAGCCAATGATTACGAGATGGGCGAGGTGTTCGATGAATCCCTATCGGCCGACCACTGGACGGATCGTGAGGGTAACACAATCGATTTCGGGGAAATGGATCTGGATGAAGCGGAAATTATCGGTCACGAACCGCTGGTGGATGGTGAACCCAGTGAAGAGGAATTCGAGGGGTATACCGGTAACGCGGGCATGGAGATCAGCCGCTGGTACTATCGCGCGGCGGTCGTGATCTGGCCGCGTGAAACCCATTACGACATCCTGTGCAATGTGGGCACGACAACCGCCATCGGCACTCTTGCGACCATGGTTGCAACGTGGCGACAAAACGGGGAATCCCCGTCCGATCCAGAACGACAGGACTGTCGGGACTTCGCGGCGGCAATCATAAGATCCTGGCAACCTGCGGTTCGATACCACCCGGATGAAAAGAAAGCCAACCATGCGGATTTCATGGGGTTTCTCCAGACGCTGGACGATCCGGCGT
>JABDQX010000194.1 GCA_013042035.1 Gammaproteobacteria bacterium | reverse complement strand
GCGCAAAGGCGACTCGTGATTAAACAATATGCCTGTGCAGGCATAAATGCCATAAGCATCCCGATAGTTTGCTACCAACCAATGGGCTAAGGCTTTCGCCACAGCGTAAGGTAATCGTTCACTCCCCCCCTCAACCAACAGGCTCTGGGAGAGGAGGAACAGACTGCCTACAACGGCGAGCGCTGATGACCTGTGCCAAGTAGGGCCAGGGGGAGAGTTGGCGTTTACGGCACGTCTCGACGACGCTGGCCAATAGCGCCAAGGCGCGGGTTCCGTTTTCGCTGCGTGTGCCATAACTGATTCGGCGCAGGATGACAAGAGGGCGCAACAAGCGCTCCGCCTCATTGTTGGTCAGAGGCAGGTGCGGGTGCGAGAGCACGGCAAAGATGGCCTCCCAATCATTGAGGAACTCCCTGGCCAACTCGCGCGCCTTTTTGTGAGGGCAGGTTTCCATGCTGGTGCATAGGGTGCGCAGTTCCTGAAGCAGGTGCGCATGGATCTGCTTCAAATCCCCCAGTGGTGGCCCCTCCCTGGCCTTGTATACGGCATCCATCAACAGGTCGAGTATTTCGTGTATGCGCTTTCCGAAACGTTGTACCTTTGGTTCCAGGCTATCTTCCAATCCTTTGGCTTTGCGCAGCAGGTGTGCCCAGCAACGTAAGCGACTGGTGTATTTGCGATAAACTTTGAGCCCGTCGGTCATCAACCAGCCCGGAAAGGATTCTCCGAGCAGGTTCGTGATGATTTCGTTGCTTCGATAGCCGATGTAATACAGCACGGTGCGCTGGGCCACAAAGACCCATAACCATAACAGGAGCTTTTTCTCCTTATGGGTGGTTTCATCGGCATGCAACAATTTGCTCTTGGCGATTTCGTCGGCAAGTTGCTCTTCGACAGGGGCGCTGGCCCTGGCCGATTCTTCTATGCAGCGCTGGATGGTCCCTATAGAGAGGGTGATCTTTAACCAATCGTGCAGAAATTCTCGAATCCTGGCCCGTGACATCCGCATCCGATAGGCAAGGGAAACGATAAGGGCAGACAGCATGGGGCCAACCAAACGCCACTCTCCCAGTCCAACACCTTCCCAGAAGGGGTCATCCGGTTCCTGGTGAGGATATTGGCGAGTGACATGCCCGCACGGGCACGTTAGGTCGTAGTAGATGTGTTTGGTGTTCGTAACGCTAATGCCGGGGGTGCCGATTTCTACATCTATCGTGTAGAACCCTGTCCAGGCCACTTGGTTCTCTTCTTCGGTGGCGTGGTGGCCACAACCACCGCAGCACTGGACATGGTGGTGAATTTCAGCGGTGACCGGTAGCTGTTGGGTCCGACCATAGCCCTGGGCACCCGGTTGTTTTCCGGGATTGCGTTTCGGTGCAGGCGATTCCTTGCCGGATTTATCCTCGCCTTTCGACTCTATGGCTTCGTCCGAGGTATCGGTGGCGATTTCTTCCGCCTCCGGTTCGTTTTTTTCATCCTCGCCTTCGCCATTTTCCTCTGCTTCGTCGTGGCAGGTGTCATTCGGAGCCCACGGTAGCCGGCTACTCGGTGGTACGGAGCTATTGCTTGGATCTTGGTTCAGACGTTCGCGAACAGTTTTCAGATCAATCAGCAGATTTACCGCCAGATCCCGACAGGCATCTTCCGGTAACGACCGGATGTATGGCTCGTCAAGTTGGCGCAAGCTGTGATCGGAAAGTATCATTTGGATCTCGGTTGAGCTTGGTGGGCAGGCAGACTGTGTCATCGCTGACCGGTCATATGTTCCCATCTTTTACGCTTCGTATCCAGGGGGGAGTGAACGATTACTTAGAGGTTTATATCTCAGGCATCCCCTCATTCTCCTCAAACAAAATCAAACGGTTGAGTTTGCTCGTTCCCACGCGCCCTGCGTGGGAACTGGATCTCGGCGCGCCTGCGCCGTATCTCGTACCCGAGCAAACCACGGAAAACCCACCCAATGAGACGCAGCCGCTACAAAAATCCATGGCTGGCTTCAGCCGTTAAGCGCTTCGACGTTTTGAAATAACTAAGCTCATGAAATCGGTTTACATTGAATCTTCAGTAATAAGCTACTTGACCGCAAGGCCAAGTAACGACCTGGTTAAGTCTGCTCGTCAGGCGATAACTATCGATTGGTGGGAAAATCAACGACACCGTTTCGATATCTTCGTGTCAGAATTGGTCGAGGAAGAGATATCTCGTGGAAATGCCGAAGCAGCGGCGAAAAGGCTAGATATCGCATCTGGAATTCCAAATCTTGATATCTCGGAAACGGCAAGAGAAATAGCCGAAACGCTTATCTCTGACCACCTAATTCCGGCTAAAAGCCCTGAAGACGCGCTTCATATCGGGATTGCCGCCGCAGAGGGCATCGATTACCTTATTACGTGGAATTTCACGCAGTTCAATAATGCAGAAACAAAAATCGACATTAGCAAACTAATTGAGAATCTTGGATTTACAGCACCCACCCTATGCTCTCCAGAAGAGCTTGGAGGCACAAATGATTAGAGATCCAATCGTCGAGGAAATTCGCCGGTATCGTCAGGAGCATTCAGAAAAATACGACTATGACCTTAAGAAAATCTGCGAAGCGTTACGCAGTCGGCAGACTAGGTCAAAAAAGGAAGTGGTAAGCCGAGGCCCCCGTTTGGCGAAACAAGCCAATGGCAGCTAACAAAAGCCTGCAGCCGACCGCCTAAAGCGCCGCTCGCAGTACTTTTTTTACCGGCGGCTGAGGCTTACGTTAACTCCAAAGATTCAGGAGGTGAACCATGCAAACCGTGCAGATTAGTGACGATGTAGCTTCTCTACTAAGAGAGCTTACGGAACGCGAGCATATTTCATCCGCGAATCTTATCGCACAACTTGTAAAATCACATAAGGATGAAATAACGAAGCGGGATGAATTAAAAAAATTCTTTGAACCCTATCGGAAAGGCCTGTCAGGGTTTACGTTTAACCGGGAAGAGGCGAATGAGCGCTAGTTTCATCGATACCAATATCGTGATTTATAGTCTTGGCCAAGATGACGCAAAACAGGATATTGCCATTCGGCTTTTATCGGAAAGCCCGGTTGTATCGGTGCAGGTGTTAAGCGAGGCGGCTAATATCATGAGGCGCAAATTGGGGTTCGAACTATCGTCGATACGTTCTGTTGTAGAACGTATAGCCAACGAATGTGAAACGATACAATCCCTGAATTATCGCACCCTTCAAAAAGGACTGGATTTATCGCTTCGCTATGGATTTTCACATTATGATAGTCTTATCGTTGCCGCTGCATTGGAAGCCGGCTGCACGAAACTCTATTCGGAAGATATGCATCATGCGCTCACTGTAAATCGAACGTTGACCATTATTAATCCGTTTGAAACTGAATAAACCGAAAACGGATAGCAATGACAGTGACACCTCCTCTGTTGTTTCTTCTCCATTCCCAGCATGCCCCACCCGGACTCCCAATCCACCGCCGATGAGATCCTTGCCATTGATGCCCGGCTGTTTGATCTCGAAGCGGAAAGGAATCGGCTTCTCCAAAGAAAACAAATCCTGCAGCAACAAACCGGTCTACCACCGCCACACTCCGCACATTCCCGGCAACTCGGCGTCGAACAAAAGGTGGCGCTGTTCCGGGGATTATTCAAAGGCCGTTCGGATGTATTCGCCCGGCGCTGGGAAAATCGTAAGGGCCGGAGCGGTTATGCCGTCGCCTGTCAGAATGAGTGGAGATCCGGCCTGTGCAACAAACCCCGGATCAAATGCGGCGAATGCCAAAACCGGCGATACACCTCCCTGGATGAACAGGCTATCCATGCCCATCTGACAGGAAAGCAGGTTGTCGGCCTGTACCCGCTCCTGACAGACAATACCTGCCATCTGTTGGCGGCGGATTTCGATAAAACCGGCTGGCGGGATGCCGTCAAAGCCATGGCCGGGGCGTGTGGGGGCTTCGGCATTCCCCACGCCATCGAGGTGTCCCGCTCCGGGAACGGCGCGCATCTTTGGATCTTCTTCTCGGAACCGGTTCTCGCCCGAGAGGCAAGGCTTCTGGGATTTGGTCTCCTAGACAAGGCCATGGAAATCCATCCCGGTTTGTCTTTCGACGCCTACGATCGCCTGTTCCCCAATCAGGATAATATGCCAGCAGGCGGATTTGGCAATCTGATCGCGCTGCCGCTTCAGTAC
>JABDQX010000103.1 GCA_013042035.1 Gammaproteobacteria bacterium | reverse complement strand
CCATCACGCAGCTTGAGCAATGTCCCGGCACCATACTCGGGGCCGGTGCTCATCATGCCACCGTGGCCGAACGCGAGGATGGTGACGCCGAGGGTAAAGACCGCTCCCTGGACGAAACGCACCTTCGATGGCCGGCGCAGCCATAGCATCAGGAGCACCAGAGCGGCACTGATACTCGCCATGGCACCAAATACCGCGTGCCCCAGAAAGATCAATCCGAAGCAAAATATACTTAGAATCAATAATCGTGGTGCAACTTCTTTTTTCGACTGCCACAGCCAGAACACATAGGCCGCCACCAAGGTCAGCGCGAGTCCCAGGGCAACCGCATGCTGTTGGTAGGAGATGGCAATATCGAACGGCAAGGGGAATATATCGCCGTCGGCATTTCTCAGGTAAATATTCTGACTTCGCATCACGGTCAACAGATTGCTCACCCAACTCGACTCGATATCGTAACTGTGGGTCAGCAATGACTGAGAGGGAACTTTCTGGAATCCTTTATAAATCTGTAACCATGGCAGGTAGAGCCAGGAAAGTCCGCCGCCCAGCAATACGGCGAAACCACCCCAAATCGCGGCAATTTTGGTAATGCCAATTTGCAGTAGCCAAAAAACAGTGAATAAAAACGTAAACAGCCACAATCCCGTACTGACGATGTCGATGCTGACATTGGAAGATATGCCGGTTACCCAGTGTACGGTTCCCGACAGTATCGCAAAACCATAGTGATATTTTATGGAGATATCCGGGAAGGCATTGTGGCGCGGGGGAAACATCCCCTCGGCGAACTGGTTGGGTGCGGTCAGGTGAATGGAACTGGAGGCTACCTCATCCCAGCGGTTGCCACTGACCGCCTGATACCATTGCGGCAGGGACAATACGATGGCAACGAGAAGCACGGTAAGTAGCAATTGGCGTACCGCCCATAAATGGGCAATGCCAAGTTCCGCCCGCTTCTTGTACAGTAAAAACACACAGACAAGGAGATTCAATCCCACCGTAACGAAAACGGCGTGGATAGAATTGTCTAGCAATTTCCCCAACAGGTTGATGCCGGTGATATATCCGGTAAGGGCGAGACCCGCGGAAAAAGGCAGTCGGATTAATGATGAAGATCTGTCGGGATCAACTCGCCCCGCGAGCCACCAGGCAGGTAACCAAACGATTGCGATCAAAAAGCCAAGAAAAAGCAAACCCGCGAGTAACTGAAAGAACTCACTCATGCGTCTATGCCGTGGACGCCTTGCTTTTGGTCGATACCGTGCTCTCACGCGGCATCTGTTTGATGGAATAGATCGGTCGGCCCTTTACCTCCTCGAAAACCCGCGCCAAATATTCCCCAATCAAACCGATGAACGCAAGCTGGAAACCACCGAGCGTAATCATAACGCCAATCAATGACGCATACCCCGGAACCAAATTTCCGTTCAACAAACCGGCAAGCAAAGTCCAAAACAAGTAGACAAACCCCAAGACCGTCATGGTCAAACCCAGACGCAGCGCCAACCGCAATGGCTGCGCAGAGAAGGAGAAGACTGCGTCCATCGCTAGCCCAATCATCTTTCTCCAGGAATACTTGGATCGCCCGGCAGCTCTCTTTGCACATTCGTAAGGGACCAACGCGCGTTCATAACCGGTCCAGGAGACCATACCCCGTAAAAACCGATGGCGTTCCGGCATATTTTGCAAAGACGTGCAAACCCGTCGTGACAGGAGACAGAAATCTCCCGCACCCCGCGGGATTTGTGTGGTACTTAGAAAATTGAAGATTGAATAGAAGCTATTGGATGTGAAGTCCTTGAATCGGGAAGTCCTTTGGGTGTTGTTCCTGACCGCCGCAACAACGTCGTACCCTTCAGACCATTTCTCCACCAGATCCGGGATCGAAGCGGGTGGATGTTGAAGGTCTGCATCCATCAGTACCACTGCATCGCCCACCGCGAAATCCAGGCCGGCGGTCAATGCGATCTGGTGACCGAAATTGCGCGACAGGGAATACACTCGTACTGCCGGATCAGTCTCGGCGATCCGGTTGAGTTGACGCAGCGTATCATCCCTGCTGCCGTCATCAACAAAGATCATCTCGAAATCCATTTTCCCCGAAGAGCCGGATAAGGAGTGAAGCACCGATACGAGTTCTTTGTAGAAGAGTCCGATTACCTCGGATTCGTTGTAGCAGGGGGTGACCACGGACAGGAGTTTTCTGTCCGCGTTGTTTATCGAATCTTGATTGGATAGTGCCATCATCACACCTGCCAGGTTATGGTCATATCATGCTTACAGTATAGTAAACTCGGTTTTGGCCAAGATCCAAAATTGTACACCGCCAGGATCTATGACGCATTGCTACTGTGGCTACCGAATCTGGGGATAAGAACAAAAAAATGCAGCTGTTGCATGTGGATGCTTCCCTCGAAAAACATTGGAATGACTATGTCAAATTCCGTACCGGCGCAGTTACGGACCTCTTTGGATGGCGCCGTGTGGTTTGGGATGCCTACCGTATTCCCTCACATTTCATCGCTGTAGAGGATAATGGCGCATTTGTTGGGTCATTGGGGTTGTTCCAGATAAAGCACCGGATCTTTGGCCATTATTTAACGACGGCGATATTCTCCACCGATGGGGGTCTCTACTATGACAATGCACGGGTGTTGAATTTTTTGATCACCGAAGCCAAGCGGCTGGCGAATAAGCTAGGGGTAGACTACCTGTCGATTCGTACCCGGGGGATCGAATTGGAAGGATTTACCATCGACCGACACTATCGAACCTCGGTGCTCGATATGAATGAAGGCGTCGATGCCGTTTGGGAAAAAGCCCTCCGGGCGAAAACCCGCAATCAGGTCAGGCGCGGCATTCAAGAAGGTTTCACCATCCAAACCGGACATGACCAGCGTGAGGCCTTTTATCGTGTCTTTCACACCCACATGCGCGATCTTGGATCGCCGGCTCACAGCCGGCATTTCTACCGGGCAATAGAAAGGCACCTTGGTGACAAGGCGCGTTTTATCGTTGTTCGAGACGGCAGGAATCCGGTCGCGGGGGCGCTGCTCCTTGAGCTAAATGGAACGGCCATGAATATCCAGACAGTAGCGTTAAAACAGTACAATCGAAGATGTCCCAATTATCTGCTGTACTGGGACATGATCAGGAACAGTTGCGTCCGCGGAAACCGGCGGTTCGATATGGGCCGCTCCGAGGAAGGTAGTCCCAACCTCGGATTCAAAAAGCATTGGGGCGCGCAATCCATCGAATTGAATTACAACTATTACCTCGCGAACCTTGACGAACGCCCCTATCTCGACCCGCGCAACCCCAAGTATCGGCTGGCGATCGCCGTATGGAAGCAATTACCCTTGGCCATCACGCGATTTCTCGGTCCAAGATTGATACGAGGTCTGGCGTGACAACCAGCGCCATTGTTGTCAATGCCGACGATCTCGGCGTATCCCGAGGCGCGACGCTGGGCGTAATCCGCGCTCATCTCGACGGTGTCGTCACCAGTGCGAGTCTGGCGCCGACCGGTGCCGATTACCGATATGCGATGGAAACCGTATCGAGAGATTGTCCGGGTCTCGGCCTCGGCCTACATTTCACCCTTAGCGTGGGCAAACCGATCAGCCCGCCGGCTGATGTACCCTTGCTGGTGAATGAACGTGGGTATTTCCGCTGGGAGTTCGTTTCTTTATTCAGGGCAATTGGCTGGAAAAGACAAGGTAATCTGCTGGCCCAGATAGAAATCGAACTCGAAGCGCAACTGCAAAGGCTCCGGAGCGATGGCATTGCGCCGGATCACATCAACAGCGAACGCCATGTGCACCTCATTCCCGGTATTTTCAGAAAGGTAATCAAAGCAGCGAAACGGCACGGTATTCCCTTTGTGCGGGCAGGCCGTGATATCGGTTTTCGACAAGCGCGGTTCAGGCATTACCGGCCTGTCATTTTCCAGGGTGGATTTATTAAATTCCTGCTTCTCCAGGGGTTAACCGGACAAAATCGCCTGGAAACAAACCAGGTTCGGACCTGCGATCATTTTGCCAGTTATCTCTTTACGGGGCGTCTTGATTTAGTGCTGGAGGATATTATGCGGCACACCCCGGCAGGGCTCACCGAGATCATGGTACACCCGGGAATGCCTGAGCACAGTCGCGGCGTGAAGCTGGCCAACCCTGGCGTAGAACGCTATCTTGAGCGCGAGGATCGACGGCGTGAGTTGGACGCCTGTATTCAGGCGCGTGAACTCGGATCGAAATTGAATCTCTGTACTTTTAAAAACGCTTTCAGGTCAATGGCATGATTGAGCCGCTTGCCAGTTCCCACGTGGAGGCGATTACACGTCTGCATTTCGATAGCCTGACAGGCTTGCTAGGGAACTTGGGTCCTCGTGCGATCAGGGCATTCTACCAAGGAGCCATTGGCAGTCGGTACGCCATTGGATTCGTAGATATTGAGAAGGGCTACATTGGCGGATTTGTCTTCGGATCGACTAACCCCGGGTGCCTGAAGCAGGCGCTGCTGAAGCGTCGTTTTATTGCAACGACAGTTGGCGTTTGCCTCGGTGTCCTGCGCCGACCGTCCACATTGGCTTCACTTTGTGAGAGTGCTCTGCCGAGACAGCAAGGCTACGGTGCGTCCGAGCCAGAGCTTACCTATTTGGCGGTAGATGAAAGGCAACGGAGCGGGGGAATTGGTCGGCAACTTGTTGAACACTTTAGTCAAGCACTTGGTGAAAGAGGCATTTTAGCCTATGAACTAAGCGCCGATGCCGATAACCATGGCGCAATTGACTTTTATCATCGGCTTGGATTTCTTCCAATAGGTCAGTACACAGAGTTCGGTATCATACGTAACAGATACCGGATAGAACTCAGCTAAACACGTGCCAAAATACACGCAAACCGTTTTAGGTGTATTACTTAGCTGTATCCTATTGTGGATTTTGTTCCGCAATACCGATTGGCAAACTTTATATGCCCCATTACGTCAGGTGAGCCCTGCCTGGTTGGTGTTATCGCTTGCGCTCTCCTTCAGTAGCTTTTTTGCCAGGGTGCAGCGTTGGCGTTACGTGGTCAATGCCGCCCAGCCGGTTACCTTTCGTAGTCTGTTCAGTGCCGTACAGATAAGCTTATTAGTAAATTGCCTGGTTCCCGTAAGATTGGGCGACGTGGTACGGGGCTATATTCTGGCGCGCTTGGCGAAGATTCCATTTACGCGGAGCCTTACCTTCGTGGCGCTTGATCGAATCAATGATATCCTTGCCTTGGTTGTTGTCCTTTTCGTCACATTGATATCTTTCCCGGGCGATCAGGATATCCGATTCGCAGCGGGGACGTTCAGCAATTCAGAACCTTTTGTCGTCTCCAGCGCATTGATCGAGCCTGTGGCGCTGGCTTTAGCAATTTTCGTGTTAGTCGCGATCCTAATGCTCGTATTGCTTTACTTTCAGCAAGAATTCGTTCTGCGGCTTCTCGATAGGGTTGTCGGTGTTTTGTCGAGTTGGCTTGCGATTCGCCTGCATTCGATTTTTTTGAACTTCGCTTCTGGCATGCACATCTTTCGATCCCGGATCGAGATGGCAAAATCCGTTTTATTCTCGCTTCTGACCTGGACGCTGGTGGCGTTGTCGCTGGTGGCGTTGCTCAAGGCATTCCACTTGGTCTTTCCATGGTTTGCGCCTTTTCTCATGCTTTCGATATTGGGAGTTTTTACGAGCGTCACTGTTACGCCCGGAATGATTGGGCAATACCATATACCAGTGGTAGCGAGTCTGTTGATGATCATGCCTGACATGGGCTCCGACGAGGCAAAGGCCGTGGCCATTATCGCCCATCTGATCGCATTGCTGCCGCCGGTTATCCTGGGTATCTTCTCCATGTTGCGGGAACGATTGCGCGTGGTGGATTTATTCACTACGCAAAAAATAAAGCGAGATGGTTAGCACTGTATCTAACTGTAATATCATGAGAATATCTCGCTTTAGTTTTCGCGGTCTTAGAGGGTGTCTGAAAATTCCCGGTCGTCGCGAGGCGGTAACCCGATTGGGGTCCCGCAAGGCGCGGAAGATGAAAAATCGGGGAGTGTAGCGAGCTACATGACGCGATTTTTGACTCTTTCGCAACGCAGCGGGCCACAATTCGGGGGCCGCCGCAGTAGACTGGGGATTTTTCAGACACGCTCTTAGTCATTCCCTTGGCAAAAGAAAATCCCAGTGTCATTCCGTTAAAATGAATCCGAAAAACAGAGTGTTCGAATATTCAGGAGATGCTTATTTTGAAACCCATCATTACTCGAGCTTTCCAGTCATTTCTGATTTGCGTGTTGTGTTCTGCCAGCTTGTCGTGCGATCGATCGAAAGACAACAACAGCTCAACACAACAACGGATTGATAGTAACGAGAAAATCCTTGAAGCTCTGCGACCCATAAGTCCAAGGGAACCCAAGGGACCCGCTGGACCGAAGCT
>JABDQX010000097.1 GCA_013042035.1 Gammaproteobacteria bacterium | reverse complement strand
CAATGAGACCAACGTCTTCCCTGAGTACTATCTGATCCCCCTGCGATCGTTCCCGAACATCGTCCGGGATAACCTGGACGAATGGGTCTACGCCTTCAAGAACAACGAAGTCCTGGACGAATTCACGGCCCCTGGCATCAGCGCGCTGAAGGAAAAACTCGATTACCTCAAGATGGATGAAGGGGAGCGGCGAAGGTTCGACAAACATATTGATCGTGTCAGGTCCGAGTGGGGAATAATTGAAGATGCCAGACAGGATGGGCGCGAGGAAGGAAGAGAGGAAGGGCTCCAGCGAGGATTGGAGCAAGGATTGGAGCAAGGACTGGAACTGGGGCGAGGAGAAGGCGAAGCGGCCCTTCTTACACGTCTGCTTGGTTACAAGTTTGGTACCCTGCCCGAAGCGCAAAAGCAACGCATTGAGAACGCCCGCTCTGAAGAATTGGCGCTATGGGAACAACGGGTACTGAACGCGAAAACGCTGGATGAGGTGTTTTTGTAAACTATGATCCCCCCCTCATCCGCCGAATCTCATCCCTGATCGCCGCCGCTTCCTCGAACTCCAGATTTTCCGCATGTTGGTACATTCTCGCCTCCAGCTCCGCGAGGGTTTTCTTCAGTTTGGCCGGTGAGTGCACGATGTATTCCGCACTCTCTTCGGCCACGCCCATGGGTAATGCCCCCGCAGCGCCCGGCCCCTGATAGGGGCCCCGAGCCCCTTCCATGATGTCGCTCACCGTCTTCTCGATCCCTCGGGGCGTGATGCCATGGGACAGATTGTAATCCATCTGTTTTTGGCGCCGCCGTTCAGTCTCGCCCATAGCGCGTTGCATGGAACCGGTTTCCCTGTCGGCATACAGGATGGCTTTGCCATTGATGTTCCGGGCCGCGCGCCCAATGGTCTGAATCAATGAGCGCTCGGAGCGCAGGAACCCTTCCTTGTCGGCATCAAGGATCGCCACCAGGGAGACCTCCGGCATATCCAATCCCTCCCGAAGCAGGTTGATCCCCACCAACACATCGAACTCTCCCAGGCGCAGATCCCGAATAATCTCCACCCGTTCCACGGTTTCCACATCGGAATGTAGATAACGCACCTTGACGCTATGTTCGGACAGATAGTCGGTGAGATCCTCGGCCATGCGTTTGGTGAGGGTAGTCACCAATACCCGCTCACCGACTGCCACGCGCAGTCGAATCTCCGAAAGCAGATCGTCCACCTGGGTCCCCGCGGGGCGCACCTCTATTTCCGGATCCACCAGCCCGGTTGGGCGCACCATCTGTTCCACTACCTTGCCGGCATACTCTCCCTCGTAGGCGCCCGGTGTCGCGGAGGTAAAGATAATCTGGGGCGCCAGTCCCTCGAATTCGTCAAAACGCAGCGGCCGGTTATCCATGGCCGACGGCAGGCGAAATCCATACATCACCAGTGTTTCCTTGCGGGATCTGTCTCCTTTATACATGGCCCCCAACTGAGGTATCGTGACGTGGCTTTCGTCGATCACCAACAGGCTCTTGGCGGGCAGATAATCAAACAGCGTCGGCGGTGGTTCCCCTGCCGCCCGTCCGGAAAGGTAGCGGGAATAGTTTTCGATGCCCTTGCAGTAACCCAATTCCTGCATCATCTCGAGATCGAATTGGGTGCGTTGTCCCAGCCGTTGCGCCTCCACCAGTTTATTCGCCTCGGTCAGTTCCGCCAGCCGTTCCCGCAGCTCCACCTTGATGTGCTCCATGGCCGCCAGCACCGTTTGCCGGGGCGTCACGTAGTGGCTTTTCGGGTAGATCGTCAGCCGGGGAACGCGCCGCGTCACGGTGCCTGTCAGCGGATCGAAAAACGAAAGGTTCTCCACTTCGTCATCGAACAGTTCCACGCGCACCGCGTCGCGTTCCGATTCGGCCGGATAGATATCGATGACATCGCCCCGCACCCGATAAGTACCGCGTTTGAGCTCCGTGTCATTTCGGGCATATTGGATCTCCGCCAGCCGGCGCAAGAGCTTGCGTTGGTCGATGCGTTCACCACGGCTTAGGTGCACGACCATCGAGTGATAAGACCC
>JABDQX010000093.1 GCA_013042035.1 Gammaproteobacteria bacterium | reverse complement strand
GCAGGCGCACTTTACGCGCCGTGCCGACACCAAGCTCGCAACTGGCCGCAACCGGATGCCAGTAGCGACGCAACAGTGTACCCATGGGTGTGCCTGGACCGACGCGTGTCAGTAATTCCTGGGTGTCTTTATTCATCGGTTTTCAAACGGTCATGTTGAGAGGCTCAGCGCCCCAGAGGATGAAGGATTTCTCGCTTCGCTCGAAATGACAATAGCCTGTGTTTTGTCATCCAGAAGCCGAAGCGAGGGATCTTTTATCCTGTGTTATCGTCGCAATTTCAATAGACCACCTGTGCTCTGGCATAAAAATCCCGATCCCAAATGCCGTGTTCCGGTGGACCGACACCGGATGCCTTCCAGCCACTGAACGGTGCCTCGGGATGGATCGCCAGAGACTTCCCAGTTGTGTTCAGTATACCGGCCTCTATGCGTTCCATGAAACGGACGCGGCTTTTCTGATCAGCGGTATAAAGCGCAGCAACCAGTCCTTGTGGTACGCCGTTGGCGATATCGATGGCGGCATCCAATCCCTTTGCTGGCAGGATCATGCCGATCGGTCCAAAGGTTTCCTGTTGTGCAATGAGGCTTTGTGGGTCGACTTTGTCCAACAGTATCGGCGCCAGCCAGCACTGTCCGGGTAAATCGGTGGGTAAACGGGTTTCGGCAACGATACGGGCACCACAGGACAGCGCCTCGTTCAATCGGCCAATAACTCGGTCGCGGTGTTCGCGGGAGATCAATGGACCAATCTCGGTTGCCGGATCCATCGGATCACCAATGCGCAGCGTGGCAACGACGCGGGCGAAGGCCTCGGTAAACCTTTCAACACAGTTTACGTGCACGATAAGACGACGGATCGCCGTGCAACGTTGACCGCTGAAACCGAATACCGCCATGGCAAGCGCCCGCAGCGCCGTTTCATCCAAGTGCCGATCATCGAGGATGATGGCGGCATTATTGCCACCGAGTTCCGCCTGCAATCGCTTGTTTGCGGCGCCATTTAGCGCAGTGATGCGTTGCCCGGTTTCTACCGAACCGGTAACCGAGATCGCGACAATATGCTCATCGAGCACCAACTGTTTGCCGGTAACGCTATCTCCGTGGATTAACAGGGCGACGCCCCCAGGCAACCCGGCCTCGGTTAGGGTCCGGATAAGTTGCTCCGCGCATTTCGGGGCATGTGGCGCCGGTTTCCACACGCAGCTATTGCCAAAGGCCAGGGCCGGGGCCAACTTGCCTGCCGGGATGGCCAGAGGGTTATTCCACGGCGTGAGCAGCCCAATGGTTCCGAGTGCACGATAGCGTACCTGTACACCATCGGTTATTGTCGTTTCGATGCCATTACGGCACAGGGCCGCTGCAACCCGGATATGCGCCAGTGCGCGGCGCAGTTCGTCGAGGGCCTCAATGCGGGGCTTACCGATTTCTTCGGCCAGCAGGCGAATCAATGCATTCCGATCCCGCTCCAATAAATCGGCCCAGCGATCCAGGAGATTTGCGCGTGTTCGGGCATCGGTCTCGCGCCAAGCCGTCCCCGCTGCACTGGCCCTGACACAGGCAGCGGTCACGCTAGCCGGTTCGGCGAAAGGTATTTGTCCCACAGGTTTGCGGTTGTTTCGGGGGGAACGTAGTTCATGTGCGCGCGTTCCTTCTATTTGCAAACCGGACCCACAGGACGATGACGTGCGCAGCACCTCCGATGAGGGCAAGAAAAACGCTGCCCGGCCATCCAGATAATTGCGGGTGATATTCGCGTGCGCGGGTTCGGTGGAGCCGATGGCATCTTCGGCTACCCGGACATGAAAACCACGCTCATAGGCATCGAGTATCGTGGCGCGAATGCAGCCGTGCGTATACAGACCGGCAACTATCAAGTCGGTGATGCCCGCCTGTTCCAATGCCGGCTGTAACGTTGCGCACCCGAATGCGCTAAAAAACCGTTTATGGAAGATCCGTTCACCGGGTAATGCCGCCAGAGCATCCGGAGGTTGGTAACCCGGTGTGCCCGTGACACAGGCCATAATTCCCTGACGTTGCCAGTGAGGCATACGATCGGCGCCATCCGGACGAATACGGGTACGAACATGGATGATCGGTACGTCCATGGTGCGGGCGCGCTCTATAAGGGTGCTCAGACAGGCGATTAGGTCGATGGCAGGTGGGACAAGGCCGGGGCGGGTGAAAAAGTTCTGCTGTACATCTACCAGTAGCAGCGCTGAGGATAATAATTCGCCCATGGTTTGTTTTATCATAGTCATTCAGACACTCTGACTGTCCAACTCCATATATTGTTGGTCTTGGCGGATTACAGGTAAAATCCCGAGTGTTTTCAGACACGCTCTAAGTCCGGAGAAAGCCATTTCTCTATGCAATACGACAATTCCAATCGCTATAACCGTGCATTTCCCGGTTGGTCGCACAACAACGATGGCAGACTCAGTGAAGCTGCCATAATCGGTATCCTGGAAGGCGAGGGCATCGGTCCGGAGCTCATGGCGGTTTGTCGGCTCATTCTGGAGAAAGCCGGCGCCTGTATCGGTCAGCGATTTATATTTCACACCGGTGGTGCCATCGGAACACCCGCTTGGCGGGGCACCGGCCATTGGGTAACTCAGGAAGTCGAGGACTTCTGTCGTTCGATTCATTATCAGGGAGGGGCCGTGCTTTGCGGCCCCGGCGGTGGTCGCTTTGTCTATGAACTGCGCCGTCGACTCGATTTATTCTGTAAATTGGTCCCACTACGGCCATTGGCGACATTGAACGATATTGGTCCAATATGCCCTGAAGCACGCGATGGCGTCGATATTCTGGTAGTGCGCGAAAATCTCGGTGGGCTTTATCATGGTGAACACAGCGATGACTCTGATGAAGGTTATCATCGGGTTCGCCACTGCTTCCATTATACCCAACCCCAGGTCGAAGCTATTTTACGTGTCGGTGCCCGGCTGGCCCAACTGCGGCGTGGACGTTTGTGCGTCGTCTATAAACCCGGCGGTATCCCCGCAATCAGTGGGCTATGGCAAAGTCAGGCCCATGCCATTTGCGACGATATGGGACTGACGGTGGAACTATTGGATATCGATAACGCCTGCTATCAGATAATCGCTGATGCCACGCGCTTCGATGTAGTCGTCGCATCCAATATGTTCGGTGATGTACTCGCCGACAGCGCCTCGGTATTGCTTGGCTCTCGTGGCATGTCTTTCTCCGTCAACTTTTCGGAAGACGGTTTTGGCGTTTACCAAACAGGACACGGCTCCGCCCAGGATATTGCCGGCAAGGATCTGGCTAACCCGATCGGTCAGATTCAGAGCATGATCCTGATGTTGCGCGAGCATTTCGATCTGGAATCCCTGGCTTTCGGTATCGAACGGGCTATGGAAGACGTGCTTGCCGCACGCTGGCGCACCAGAGATATCTGTGGGCCGGACTGTCGCGAGGTCGGCACCGGACGCATGGGCGAATTGATCGCCGAGGCCGCTTGCCAGCGTCTCATGGAATAGTGTTCCTGGAGTAACCATCGCTCATCCCGAGAATTTTTCTTCCGACTTCACCTGCTCCCAGGCATCATCGAGCGTCTTCGGATCACTGGCGCGTACCGTTTTCCCCTGGGACATCAACAGACCTTCCATCCGCCGAAATCGCCGCTCGAATTTACCGTTGGCCTCGCGCAGGGCGCTGTCCGGGTCGATATCCAGATGCCGGGCAAGATTGACACAGGTAAACAGCAGATCGCCCATCTCGTCCCGGATGGCCTCCTGATTCTCCCGACGAATCGCCTCCTCGATTTCACCC
>JABDQX010000087.1 GCA_013042035.1 Gammaproteobacteria bacterium | reverse complement strand
GATTCCGGTATATTCTTTTTGAGAAATCACCTAAATTCCTTGGGATTCCGGTTTGTGGACGCTTCTGAGCTGCGCCAGGCGCTCCGGGGTGCCGATATCCTGCCAGACGCCCGAGTATCGTTCTCCGGTGACATGCCCGCCATCCGCCGCGCGGCGCAGGAGCGGTCCCAGCGGGAAATTCCCCGGCTTACAGTCTGCGAACAACGCTGCTCGATAGACGCCCACGCCACTGAATGTCAGACGCTCGCCTTCGTGGTTCGATACGCGGGCGGTGGTTTCCGGGTGAAGCAGGCCAAAATCACCGGCCGTGTGGTGCATCGGGTTTGGGACCAGCACGAGGTGGGCCAATCCGGGCGGTTTGCCGGATAACCGTGAGAAAGGGTAATCGGTCCAGACATCACCGTTGACCACCAGAAACGGATCGGTATCGAGCACTGGCAGAGCATTCAGAATGCCGCCCCCGGTATCGAGGGCATCGGGGGACTCTCTGGAATAGCGGATACTGGCGCCAAATGCTTTGCCATCTCCCAGGGCCTTTTCGATCCGATCGCCCATATAAGCAAGGTTTACGACCAGATCGGTATACCCCTCCCGGACCAGATGATGAATGAGGTGCGCGATCAAGGGTTGGCCTGAAACGGGAAGCAACGGTTTCGGCGTGGTGTCGGTCAAGGGGCGCATTCGCTCTCCCCGACCGGCCGCCAGAATCATGGCTTTTATGTACTTCCTCCCGAGACAAACTTGCGTCTGTTGGGATTCAAACGCACGGTTTTTACGACATGCCCTCGCATTTGGATGATATCGATTGGGTAACCTGCCAGCAGCATGCTGGTTCCCACTTCCGGGATCGTTTCCATGTGCTCTAAGATCAAACCGTTGATGGTCTTCGGACCGTCGATGGGTAAATCCCACTGCATGGTTCGATTGAGCGCCCGGATGCCGGCGCTCCCATCCACAAGGTAACTGCCATCGGCCTGGGGATGCACATCGGGGATGGATGCCGCCGGATCGGTGGTAAATTCGCCCACAATCTCTTCGAGGATGTCTTCCAGGGTTACCAGACCCTGAATATCACCATACTCATCCACCACCAGGCCCATACGCTCCCGATGACGTTGAAAATTGACGAGTTGTGTATGTAACGGCGTTCCGGCTGGAACAAAATAAGGCTCCCGCGCGCAGGCAACCAGATTTTCCACATCAAGCTCGTTGTATCGCGCCGTCATTAGCAATTCACGCATGCGTATTACGCCAATTATGCTGGTAATGTCGCCACGATAAACAGGGATACGGCTATAACGGCTGTTGACAAGATGTTCCTGGATGTTTTCCTCCGAATTTTCTATGTCAATTCCGCTTACCTCGTTTCGCGGTATCATGATATCGTCCACGGTAACGGTATCCAGATCCAAAATACTCACCAGCATTTGTTTATGCCGCTTCGATATCAGCGCCCCCGCCTCATTGACGACCGTTCGCAGTTCATCGCCCGTCAATTTATCAGAAGCCGTTTTCTGTAGCCGAATACCCACTAATCGCAGCAATCCGTTGGAAAGCCAGTTGACGACCCAAATGCCGGGATAAAATACCTTCAGGAGTGGTTTCAACACAAAGCTTGCCGGAAAGGCAATACGCTCCGGGTGGAGCACCGCCAGCGTTTTTGGGGTGACTTCGGCGAAGATCAGGATGACGGCGGTCAGGGAAAGCGTTGCGATCAGAATGCCCGCCTCTCCCCAAAGCCGGATAGCGACGACAGTCGCCAGGGCGGACGCCAGCAGATTGACGAAATTATTGCCGAGCAGAATGAGCCCGATGAGGCGATCAGGGCGTTCCAGTAGTTCGGTAGTGCGTATCGCTGCCGGGTTGTTATGTTTGACCAAATGGCGCAGACGGTAGCGGTTGAGCGCCATCATGCCGGTCTCCGAACTGGAAAAAAAAGCCGACAAAATGATAAGAAGGACCAGCGCGCCGAACAGCACGCCTAAGGGGGCTTCGCTCAAGGGTTTATTGGTCTCCTAAGTATTTTTCTTCCTGGCTGGCTCATCATCTTATGATTCCAGCTTTTTGCAATGCTTCCCACGTTAGCTCCCGACGCAAAGATAGATCCTTTTCATTACGGACCACGATATTCGTAGCAAAAAACCACACATCGTCTTGCGTTTCGACATAGCCCACATACCAGCCGACCTGGGGTGTTACCTGCGTTGCCCAACCCGTCTTGCCTCGTATTGTGAAGGTTGGTGTTTGCTCCACGAGCATGATTTGGCGTAGCGTTTCGTATGACGATGGGCTAAAGGGAAGAGAGCGTTCAAAGACCTTTTTGAGGAATTCCACTTGTTCTATTGCGCTGATCTCAAGTGAACCATCAAGCCAAAAAGTCTTTTCTTCAAAGGGTTCGCGCAATTGACCGTAACCCGTTTTGCGTAAATGGGTTCGATACTTATGCGCGCCGACCCGGTCGGCAAGCGCCTGGAAACACCAGACGCAGGAAACCTTGAAGGCGCTTTCCAGTGTCTGGTCGTGATTCCAATCCGGGATGGCGTAAATGCGGCCATTCCACTTCAGCGCCCCGTCTTTTCCGGAAATTGCACCCTCTTCGAGCGATATCAGGGTATTGAGTATTTTGAATGTAGATGCGGGCGAGAATCTCCGATTCGCGCGGACATCGTTGTGGATGCGTGTTCGGTTGCCGTGTAACGACGAAATTACCATGGCCCCGTCGATATCTTGGCGGGCAGAAAACACCCCGGCAAGTACGGGATCTTCAGCGATTGCCGAAGCCGACAACAGAAAAGCAAAAAAGGCGATGAAGGTTCTACCCATGTGTCTTATTGCTTTCCGTCCATACGTCTTTGCAACAAGGCAGGAAAGGGCGAAAAGACATCAATACCACGCCCGCCCCAAAATAATCTCCAATACCATTTTACTCCCGAAATACGCCAACATCAGCACGGTAAACCCGGTAAGACTCCAGCGGACCGCCCTGCGGCCCCGCCAGCCGAACCGCCAACGCCCCCAAAGCAGCACGGCAAATACCACCCAAGCCAGTAGGGACAGGAGGGTTTTGTGGGCCAGATGCTGAGCGAACATATCCTCTATAAACGCCATGCCGCTGGCAAGGCTGAGGCTCAACAGAAAAAAACCAACGCCGATCAGTTGGAAAAATACCGACTCCTGGACCTGTAGTGGCGGCAGGACCTGTAGAATCCTTGTCAAACGTTTTCTGCGCAGGCTTCGTTCCTGAAAGGCGAGAAATACCGACTGGATCGCGGCAACGCTCAGGACACTGGCCGCCAGAATGGAGAGCACCACATGGATCTCGACACCAAGCGCCACGCTTTCGGAAAGCATGTGTTCGCTGGGGTAGAACCGGGTAAGGGCGATGGTGATGGCGGCGAGCGGTAAAACCAATATCCCGAGGTTTACCAGGGGGCGCGCGATGGTGCCGACCAGCAACACAAGCACGATACCCCAGGTCACCAACGAAGCGACATTGGATATTCCCAGGTTCAGACCGGTCTGCGTCAGGATCGTTTGGTATAGCACTATCCCGTGGAGAGTAACCCCGAATGTGGTCGTGCCAATGGAACCTATCCGAAGCGCGTTATTGTCCGACAATGCCGGCCAGAGAAGACGGCACCCCAATAAGGCGGTGGCCGTGAGGTAGAGGAGGATGCTGGAAATGCTAAAAATCATATGGCCCAGCCTCGCGGGGTAAAGCGTTACTAAGACCGCGAAAACTAAAGCGAGATATTTTCATCGTATTACAGTTAGATACGGCGAAATCATCTCGCTTTAGTTTTTGCGTAGTTAATGCAAATAGAGCTCCCTACAGAACTCATCAGTCGATACTACCTTCTGACCCGAAGGTGTCAAGGAGATTTATTCTTCGCATCTATCGATTTCCGTTCGGGCGTAAAAGGTTTGTGGCTATCGGGCTGTATAATGGAATCCGTGGTAGGATCCTCTAGTTGCCGAAAGTTTGAAATATAGACGTTAGCAGTATAATTTTGCACAGTAAAATTATCGCGGAGCAAAATCATTTATGTTTGATAGCTTGACAGAAAGACTTGGCAAAACACTGACCCGCCTGCGGGGACAGGGCCGACTGACCGAGAAAAATATCCAGGACTCGTTGCGTGATGTACGCCTCGCGCTGCTGGAGGCCGATGTGGCTCTTCCGGTTGTCCGTGAAGTTATCGAACGCATCCGCGCCAAGGCCGTCGGTCAGGAGGTTCTCAAGAGCCTGACGCCGGGACAGGAACTTATCCGCATCGTCCGCGATGAGCTGATCAGCCTCATGGGGGATG
The DNA here is from genome assembly GCA_013042035.1 of Gammaproteobacteria bacterium. GTDB lineage: Bacteria > Pseudomonadota > Gammaproteobacteria > HK1 > HK1 > JABDQX01. Next base: position 2,792 of record JABDQX010000087.1, on the reverse strand, counting down.
CGAATAATGATCTTAAACTCAATGTATCACCACCGGCCGTTATCATGGTCGCGGGGTTGCAGGGCTCCGGTAAAACCACCACGGTCGCCAAACTGGCGCGTTGGCTGACAAAACAAAAACGTTCCGTGCTGGTTGCTTCTTGCGATGTCTATCGGCCCGCCGCCATCAAACAGTTGGAGACGCTGGCGGCCGATGTCGGTGTTGCCTTTTTCCCAAGCGAGACCGATCAGGATCCGGTAAAGATAGCCCAGGGCGCCGTTGATCATGCCAGGAAGCATTTCAATGACACGGTCATCATCGATACTGCCGGGCGGATGCACATCGACCAGGAGATGATGGACGAGGCCAAGGGTATTCACGCCGCCATCTCTCCCGCCGAAACCCTGTTCGTGGTCGATAGCATGACAGGCCAGGATGCCGCAAACGTGGCCCGGGCCTTTGATGAAGCCCTGCCCCTTACCGGGGTGATCCTCACCAAGGCCGACGGAGATGCGCGCGGTGGCGCGGCGCTTTCCATCCGGCATATCACTGGCAAACCCATTAAGTTTTTGGGTGTCGGTGAAAAAACAGCGGCCCTGCAACCCTTTTATCCCGATCGCATTGCCTCCCGTATCCTTGGCATGGGGGATGTCCTGAGCCTCATCGAAGAGGCCGAACAGCATGTGGATCAGGAAAAGGCCGAGAAAATAGCCACCAAATTCCAGAAAGGTGGGCGCTTCGATCTGGAGGACTTTCGCGATCAACTGCAGCAGATGAAGAAAATGGGTGGTATCCGCTCGCTCATCGACAAACTGCCGGGAATGGATAAATTGCCCAAGGGGGCCGCCGATCAGGTCGATGATCGGGCGTTGGTTCAACTCGAGGCCATCATCAACTCCATGACGCCCAAGGAACGCCGGAATCCTACCATCATCAAGGGTTCCCGCAAACGGCGTATTGCCGCCGGTTCCGGCACCCAGGTTCAGGATGTCAATCGCCTGCTAAAGCAATTTGCACAGATGCAAAAAGAGATGCAAAGGATGAAAAAACTGATGCGCAAACCGGGCGCCATGGCCAACCTTATGCGCGGCATGGGTATGAAGGGCGATGGCATGCCGCCTGGGATGGGGTTTTAGGCGTGAGTGTCTTCAAATCACTCTTTCTTCTTTTTCTCCTGGTACCGGTGGTGGAGATCTATTTTCTGATTACGGTAGGCTCCGTCATCGGGGCATGGTTCACGGTTTTTCTCGTGATAGCAACCGCCATCATCGGCGCCTTTTTTGTACGACAACAAGGTATTTCGACCTTGTTTCGCCTCCAAAACGAACTCCAGCAGGATAAAGTTCGCCCTGAGCACTCAGCCGTTGCCCTGTTGGAGGGTGTGGCAATCCTTATTGCCGGCGTGTTGTTGCTCACACCCGGTTTCCTGACTGATGCGATAGGCTTTATTTGCCTTGTGCCGCCGTGGCGGCGAGGTTTGATTCACCTGTTTCTGCCACGTCCCGATTACGATCTTCATGCGCAAACTTGGGATCAGCAGCACTCAAGAAAGGTTATCGAGGGAAATTTTCGACGGGAGGATGAATAATTTCGCGCCGCTACGGATAGATCTCCGGAATGAACGTCTGATCCGTCACCGGTGGGCGGATATATCCGCTGTCTTCGCGCCGTTTCGGCAGCTCGATTGGCTCAGGGGTAAGATCCTCGTAGGGGATCATGTTGAGCAGATGGGCAATGCAATTGAGCCGGGCATGCGTCTTGATGTCCGATTTGACCACATACCAGGGGGCCTGCTTTATGTCCGTGTGGGCAAACATCGCATCCTTGGCCCTGGAATATTCCACCCAGCGGGAACGGGATTCGAGATCCATGGGGCTCAGTTTCCAGCGCTTGTGGGATTCGGCCAGACGGCTTTGGAAACGGCGCTCCTGTTCTTCATCGGAAACGGAAAACCAATACTTGATCAAGATAATCCCGGACCGTATCAACATGCGTTCGAATTCCGGGCACGAACGCAGGAATTCATGATATTCGTCTTCCGTGCAGAATCCCATCACACGCTCGACTCCCGCTCGGTTGTACCAACTACGATCGAACAATACCATTTCTCCCGCTGCCGGCAGGTGTGGTACGAACCGTTGGAAATACCACTGGGTATTCTCGCGTTCCGTGGGGGCGGGCAGGGCCACTACCCGGCAGATGCGGGAATTCAGGTGTTGAGTAATACGCTTGATAACGCCACCTTTCCCGGCTGCATCACGACCTTCGAATACCGCGACGACCTTGAGTCCTTTGTATTTGATCCACTCCTGGAGCTTTACCAATTCCAGTTGGAGTCTGAACAATTCCTTTTCATAGTATCCCTTATCGATCTTTTTTGGTTTGGCCGGCTGACATTCTTCACCCGCAATGTTTTCGGAAACAGCGAGATTGGTCTCGACTCGGTTCTGTCCGTCATTATCGGGAGCAAGTGTATCTTTTTGCTTGTTTTGCCCGGATGGGCGTTTGCCTTTTTTCGGATCTTTTTGATTCGCCATGATAGTTGGAGAAACCTTAACCTTTTAGAGCCTGAATTTTGAACAAAATGTCGATACCTCCAGAAGTTCTGCAGCAATTCCAATCGTTATTGGATAGGGCTGCCAAAACCTCATTGCCGGAACCGACCGCCATGACACTGGCAACCTGCGAACCATCCGGCCGACCGTCCGTTCGGACAGTGCTGCTACGTAATCTGGACGCCCGTGGGTTTGTTTTCTTTACCAATCTCGGTAGTCGGAAGTCCCGTGAAATCCGAGACAACCCACATGCCGCAC
>JABDQX010000077.1 GCA_013042035.1 Gammaproteobacteria bacterium | reverse complement strand
TTCTTAGTCTGGCGAAGATGGTATCGTCCTCCACGGGCCAAGCGGCGAACTCCCGGCGGGCGCTGGCGATGTCCAGTTCCATCAAGCGCTCGAAAAGGGAGGCAAACGACAGAACGCTTCCCGATAGCTCGTGGGTGCGTTGGTGATCGTCGATATTCGGTTTGTCGTCCAAGACAATCGGACTGATATGTCTTAGTTCATAATCATGTCCATGAAGCCCGGCAAGTTCCGTTTCCAGCAACAGCGCATGTTCAAGATTCTTGCGCAGTCCCCGTATCGCGGATACAAGCCATTCATCGGGAATGTTCATACGGTGGTGCGGCTTTGGATATCCGACCTTCAATGAAACAAGCTCCTGGAACCTGATTTCTTCTTTTCCCTCCGGTGGTTTTGGTTCACTGAGAAAAGACTCCACCTTCAAACAAGGCCGATGAAGGGCTGCGTATTTTCTGATTGCGCGATTATCCCAGCCATCTTTTTTGGTTGCTTCCTGCAATTCGTACCAGCCTAAATCACCATCTGGTTTTTTTTTCCAAACCTCGAATAAATAGCCCCACGCCTGTCGGATAACGGGGGACACGTCTTTTTTGCGATGTTGTAGGGTATGCGAAATCCAACTCTGAACATCCGGGTGTAGCCCATCCTGATGCGCCGCCCACCATACCGCAGCGGGTTGGTCGGCAACATTGGCAAGCCAGTCGCTCATTCGGGTAAGGCGCGATGGGAGTCTTGGGATATGCACCGATCCGTAGCCTCGAAAGGCGGGGAAATTTTCGTTCTTGAGGTTCTGCCGATCCGATGGGTTTGCGGCAAAGGCGTCCCACGCATCCTTCGGGATCTCCCGCTTCGTGTCATGGTCATCAGGGCTGATCTTGTTTGGTGCCACATCGGAATCGAGCTTGTATAGTTGGAATGGATCGACGAATAGCGGATTTTCTGAAAATATATCCATATGACCGGGCTTGGCGTACCGCCGCGCCGGATCGAACACACATAGCCATTCCGCCGGTGGCGGTGGTTCGCTGTTGGAAAACTTTTCGGCGCCTCCCGGTGTTGAAATCACATGGGCGACCTGACTGCGTTCATGGGGTTGCAGGTTCGCGGGTCCCTTCCCGGCATGCTCAATGATCGATTGACACCACTTATCCGGCGCATTGGCCCTTTCCGCCCATGCCGCTAGGGTATTCCACAGGGCATTGTGCCGCCCATTCTCTTCCAGGTAGGCGATGGCTTCGACGCCTTTGTGTCGCCATTTTGCAGCTGCTTCATCCGGCGCGCCTGATTGAAAGGCATAGATCTCGCTTGCCTGTCCCTCTTGTTGGTTCAACGCTTCGAGCAGATAGTGAACGGGGGGATCATCGGCGCCATAACCGACAAACACCACCACATGGCGAGCTATAATCTCTTTGAAAAACCTTGTCGCCCAGCCTTCGGCAAGGTAAGCGCGACCGAATTGGGCGCTGGATAGAACGAACCCCCCGTCTTCCGAAGCGCGGTAATCACTGTTGGTGCGACCGTGCAAATAGACAATGCCGTCCATTTCATCGTGCCGTGAGAGATCGGGTAGGCGGGGCGCCTTCCAGGTTTGAAGCCCATCGTGGCAGGCATCGAACAGGCGGTCGAAGTTGGTGGTGGCAAGCCGGACCTTGTCTTCCGGCGTCGTTGCGAGGTCAAGCAGAATTCGATGAGCCGATAAATCCACATCGTGTGGTGGTTGCAGGGCCTTGGCAACCTCCGACTCGATGTCGCAGGTAAGAAATTCCCTCTCCAGCAGTCCGAAGACACGATCCGCCGAGATCAGTCCCTCTACGCCAACACACTCGTCGATTCCCTGCGCTGCATTCAGGAGCCTCCGGGCCGGACTACCGGCGGATGCGCCAAGCTTCTCGATGACGGTTTTGGCAAGGCCAAGGAAGTCCGGTAATCCGGCGCGTTCCCTGGATACGCCGGCGCCACAGAAGAACACCACACGCCCTGCATCGCGGGCAGTAAGCAACGCATCCGGTATCCATGGGCCGTTCTCAAGGAATCGCATTGTTTTTGTTGGACTAATGCCACGAAAAGTAAGGCGAGATGTTTTTATGATATTACAGTTCGATGCAGTGCTAACAATTTTCCATAAGGATCTCCGTCACCACCTCTTTGTCATCGAAATGACGCCTGACACCCTTTACCTCCTGGTAGTTTTCGTGTCCCTTACCCGCCACCAGCACGATATCGCCGCGCTTGGCGAGCCGCAGTGCTGATTTTATCGCCTGTTTGCGATCGATGACTGTCATGACCTTTTCCGCGTTTTCCGCTTCGATGCCCTGGCGCATGTCTTCGATGATCCGGGCAGGGTCTTCCGAACGGGGATTGTCCGAGGTAAGAACAACCCTGTCACTCATCCGGGTGGCGATTTTCGCCATAAGGGGGCGCTTCGTCCTGTCGCGGTCACCGCCGGCCCCGACCACGGTAATCACCCGCGCATTTGTGTCCCTGATGTGGTTGATGGTTTGAAGGACATTTTCCAAGGCATCCGGGGTATGGGCATAATCGATAATCGCCGTGACGCCCGGTGTCGATCCTGCCTCATCCGATTCAACGGACTCGAATCTGCCGGCAACGCTACCGAGAGCGCCCAGACAGGCGAGCACCCGGTTCCTTGGCTGGTCCAACAAGACGGCGGCGGCATAAACCGCCAATAGATTATAGGCGTTGAACCGACCGATACGGCCGGTCCGGATCTCGGTGCCATCCATGCTTAAACGCATGCCGCCGAAGCGGCTCTCCAGAATGCGGCAGGTGTAGGGAGACTCACGAGGAGGGCACCCACAGGGGGGTGCCCCTACATTTGCGTGATGGTTCCCGGCATAACCACCGTCGAGCGTTTCCATACCGTAATAAAATTTCCGCGCGCCACAATTATCCAGCATGCGTTCGGTACTTGGATCATCGGCATTCGCCAGCGCAAAGGCATCGCTCGGGAGATGATCGAAAAACGATTTTTTTGCCGCCAGGTAATTATCCAGTGTCACATGGTAATCGAGATGATCCTGGGACAGATTGGAAAACACACCACCGGTGAATCGAAGACCCGCGGTACGGTATTGGGTCAATGCATGGGAACTGACCTCCATAAAACAATACTCGCACCCGGCATTGGCCATTGTTCGCATCAGTTTGTTGATTGCCATGGCGTCCGGTGTCGTGTGGGTGGTGGCGACGATCCGGTCGTTTATTCGATTCTCGATGGTGGAAAGCAGCCCGGCCTTGTGTCCCAGTCTTCTAAATAACCGAAACAGTGAAGTGGCGATGGTGGTCTTGCCGTTGGTGCCGGTTATCCCCACGAGCTTCAAGGCGCGGGAAGGGGCGCCATAAAAATTCGAGGCCGCGATCCCAAGCGCCTCATTGACATTT
>JABDQX010000075.1 GCA_013042035.1 Gammaproteobacteria bacterium | reverse complement strand
GTCCTACCCCGAAGAAGAACCAGACCACCGTGATGATCCACGCCACTGGGATCAATGCACGCTTGGCTTCGGACAAGGATGCGTGCTCACGAAGGAAGGTGTGATAGCTCATCCGGTGCGCTGTATCGCTCTCGTTCTGTGTTAGCGCGGAGACGATGATTGCAATAGAGAGGTTGAAGAAGATACCCCAACCGGCGGAGTGGATAGTCAGTGGCCAACGTCCCCATGACTCGATACCGAACCAGCTTACGCCGATGCTCTCGGTAGCGATTACGGCGACCAGACCGGCGACCAGCCCCAGGACAATACCTTCACGGGTCAGCCAGGGCCACCAGCAAACGGCGATGAGCGCGGGCCACATCTGGAATCCGAAGGCAACCGCGAGACCGCCCAGTAGCACCAAGGCATCCGTTGCCGTGGTTGCGACGAGAAGGGCCAAGGCCACGATGATAACGACGCCGATCCGACCGAACCGCTTTTGCTGAGCATGGGTGGCCCGCGGCATCAGGTAGCGTTTGAGGAGATCACGGGTCAGCATACCGCCGGCCGTGGACATGTAGGCCGCCCCGGTCGATTGCATGGCCGCCAGGGCGCAGACCGACAACAGACCGACCAGCCAAGGGGCTACATTCTCCAGTAGATAGATCAACTGGGGCACCAGCATGCCTTGCTTGCCCGCTGACTCCATCAGATCCTTTCCACCCAGACCGGTTGCCATGACATTGTTCACCAGTTCAGGATGTGCCTCCAGAAAAGCAAGATCCGCGCCAAGGAAATGCCCGCCCAGTCCCTGCATGGCGGTAAAGAAGATCATGATGCCACCGATCCCGAAAGCGGATGCCCATACCTGCTGGGGCGCGAACGGTCTCGGATTGTGATTGGCAAAGGCCCACATGGAGAAAGCAGGGGCCGCTTGGATACCCATCAAGGCAAACATATAGGTCAGGATCATCATGCCAGTCCAGGCGCCGCCCGTGGCTTGGGCGCCGGCGGGAACGAACTGAATGACACCGGGGATGGCAATGTAGTGACTAAAGCCGTCCGGCGTTCGCTTGGTATCCATTTGCGAGAGGGCATAGATGCCCTCATTCATACGCTCCCATCCACCTACATAGGAAACGGCGATGATGCCGATGGCGACGATCCCAAGGGCCAGCAGGATTGCCTGCATGGTATCCACATAGGCAACGGCCCGGAGTCCTCCGGAAGCTACATAGATGATAACGACCAAGGAGAGCAGCCACATGCCTGCCTCGACACCGAGCATACCATCGGTCAGTACGTTGAACAGAAAACCGGATGCGCGCAGTTGTACGCCGAGATAAGGCACCGAGAAGATCAAGGCGACGATGACCACCAGAAACCGGACAGCATCGGATTTGAAATAGCTCGATAGCATTTCACCGGGCGTGATGAAACCGAAGTGCTTGCTCAGCATCCATTGACGTTTCAGAAAGAGCACACCGGTAAAGGGAATTGTGATGGCATAGAAGGAAGCATAGGCATATTGAAAGCCATCGCGATAGAGAAGCCCGGGATGTCCCATGAAGGTCCATCCGGAAAATGAAGTTGCTGTTGCAGCCAGTACGAAAACCCACAGCGAGATGCTGCGGCCCGCGATGAAATAGTCACTGGCGGTTTTTGCGGATAAAGCGCCCTTGATGCCCCAGAAAATACAATAGGCCCAATAGAGCGCAACGAATATAAATAGCCATACTACTTTTTCATCCATTGTCTGTCCTCCCGCAAACGACAGCACCTCAATGAATCACAAGGTACCGTTGTTAAATTGCCAAATTCTACTGTTTTTTTATTTTGACAAAAGCTCTTCCACGATCTTTTGCAACTTGGCGAGGGCCTCGGTATCTTCCGGGCTTACATCGCCTTGTGATTCACAACGTGGGTCGGTATTTTGCAAAGCATGGAGCATGGGACGATCGAAGGGAACCTCAGCACAGTTCTTATTTCCTTCTTTATCGCCGCAAACAAAGTCGTGCTTGGCTCCGGCTACCACGTGGCATGAGAAGCAAGTCAGATTCAGAAAGTTGGTTACTTCCTCGTAGCCCGTCGTCACCTCTTGGGTTCCCTTATCCTTATCGTAATCCAAACGGACGAACATCCAATCTCCGGTGACCGGATGAGAACCGGATTTACCCTTAACCATAATCTCGTCCGGGATCAGCCGTAAGGCGCTACCCACAGGGAATGTACCGCCTTTTTCAGCAACCTCTATCGTGCCTGCCGAATTTCCTAAAAGATTATCCACGTACATTTGGTTGACCCTTGTCATATCAGTAATACAACCAAAGGTATTCTCATCGAGCGTAATATCCTGGACGGCTTGTTGACTGGACTTATCGGCACCGACACAACCTGCTATCAGTACGGCTAACAGGCCTGTAAACATGGTCCTCAACCTAACGTTACTCATGATTAAGTTCCTTATTTGGATTTACAACTTGGAAAACCAATTAGACGAATGGATTCTACGTTCACCACGGGAAACAGGTCAATTGATTCTTCCGGCAATTCTTTCGAGAAAGAAAGCTAAATACGGTATGAGATCATTCTTCCATCAGTCTGCCATCTTGTATCCCTACCACCCGATGCACTTTATCTGATTCACAAATCAGCGGGTCGTGGCTCGATAGCAACACCGTCCTGCCCTCCCCTACCAATTCACCGATGATGGTCAGAAACGCCGCCGATAAGCGGCTGTCCAGATTGCTGGTAGGCTCGTCGGCGATAAGGATCGCGGGCTCGTTGATTAGGGCGCGGCAGATGGCGGCGCGCTGAGCCTCTCCGCCGGAAAGCCATTCCACCGGATTGTGACGCTTGTCGGCCAGATCGAAGCGCTCCAGCAACGCCAGCGCCGCGGCCTCGAGTCGGCGACGATTACGCCCCTGGGGGTAGGCGGGAAGCATGACGTTCTCCAGGAGCGAAATCCCTTCGATGAGATTGAATCGCTGGAAGATGAAGCCGAAGGTTTCGCGCCGAATCTTGGTGGTAAAACGCTCCGGTAATCCAGACAGATTGCGTCCATTGAGCAGGATGCGTCCCGAGGTGGGCCGCGACAACACACCGATTAGGGAAAGCAAGGTGGTTTTTCCGGAACCACTCGGTCCCTTGAGCACCGTCACCCGCTGGCGTTCAATGGTAAGGTCAACGCCGCGAATGGCCCAGAACTCGTTGAGCCTGCCGTGGTTGAAGGCCTTTTTTACGTTCTGCAATTGGATCAATGGTGGTTCGATCAACGATTTTCCCGTGCAAGTTCCCCCGCCAATTGGCGCTCGGTTTCGCATGATTGCAAGGCAAGATTACCGCATCACCT